>JAHHQS010000110.1 GCA_020026285.1 Parabacteroides sp.
AAATATTCTAATTTAACTTTATTTAGTATTTCCATGTTGTATAACATAAATTGCGACTATAATAATTTTAAATCAGCCAATAAATCAAAAGCCAATACCTTAAAATTAATCATATACAGTTCTACAATTCTACAATACCATAAAATAATAACGGCAGACACCCTCATTAGATTTCTGCCGTTATATTTATTTATAGATACATCAATCCTATACCATATCCATTCTATTATTTTAGAGACACTTCAACAATACAATCCATATCCGGTTTTAAATCTTTAGTATGAATAACAAAACCACCTTTTATTTTTTCTGTCTCCACTTTATTGCCTGAATTCAAATGGACAGCATTTCTCACCTTTTCATCAGTTGGGATAGTTATAAAATCTGGCATTTTATCGCTAATTATATGTACAAACAAAATATTATCTTTTTTGGTTACTGTACCCCATGCAGCATCCGTAATAATATTACCACGAGTACCATAGATGGTATGTCCATATTGCTTCATCCAATTACCTATTCCTTTAAGGCAATCTAAAGCTTTAGCTGGTAATTCTCCATTTGACTGCGGTCCTATATTCATCAACAGATTAGCATCTTTTCCAGCCGATTTAACCAGTAATCTGACTAAATCTGTAACAGATTTATAATCCTGATCCTTTATTTTATATCCCCACATACCATTCATTGTTTCACAAGTTTCCAATGGTAAATGACTGACATCTTGTCCAGAAAAGCCTGCGTTATTTTCTCCCGGAAGATCACGTTCAAACATTTGGAAATCTTCACCTTCCAAAGGAGTTAAATGATGATTATTTCCAATCAGGCAGCCTGGTTGAAGCTTATGAATAAGAGAATATTGCCTATCAAGCTGCCAGTCAAAATCTTTAGGCTGATCCCATAAACCATCAAACCATATTGCTCCAATCTCACCATAATTAGTCAGTAATTCTGTTAACTGATTATTCATAAACTTACAATAATCACTCCATTTCCCATGATTCTTTCGTCCCGTATTGTGACCAGTTTTCCCCAAAGGATAGTAATCTTCTCTACTCCAATCCAACAGGGAATAATACAGATGCAACTTTATTCCCTGTTTATGACATTCATCTGCCAACTCTTTTATAACATCACGTCTGAAAGGTGATGCATCCATAATATCATAATCTGAATATTTTGTATCAAACATAGAAAATCCATCATGATGCCGGGTTGTTATACAAATATATTTAGCTCCTGCATCTTTAATAGCTGCCACCCAATCATGAGCATTAAACTTGGAAGGATAGAATCCTGCAGCCGCTTGACTATAATCTTCATGTTTAAGTTCACCAGTTTGTAAATACCATTCTCCTTGAGCATACATACTGTAAATACCCCAATGTAGAAAGATACCAAATCTGTTCTCTGTAAACTCCTTACGATTCTTTAAATTTTCGGAAGTTGGTTTGTAATGTTGAGCAAATGTTGATATGCTCATTAACCCCATACCTACAAATAATAAAATTTGTTTTACTGATATAAATCTAAATAAAGAAACAATATTTCTCATAATTGATATATTTTTTTATCATAGTATATTTAATATTAAACTTCATACACATACATTTTATTTTCCGAAACAATTGTAAATGATTTCATAGATTATGATGAGCCTTTTTTCATATTGAAAATTATATAAAACAAGTTGTCACTTAAATGTTTCATTCCAGCTTATCTTTCATTGAATCCAGGAATACAAATTATATACTATAATCTTTTACATAAAGATTCATTTTGAACGACAAATACCCGTCACCAACATTCATTAAATTGATAACGGGCACTTATTTAAAAATATATTTTTTGTTATCTGGAAACTCGACCAGAAGCATCTCCTTTCATCAGAGTCTCAACTTCCTTTACAGTGACTTCATTGTAATCACCGTAGATGGTATGTTTCAGACAAGAAGCAGCCACTGCAAAATTCAGTGCTTTCTGATCATCTCCTTCATAGGTCAGTAAACCGTAAATCAAACCACCCATAAAAGAATCACCAGCTCCTACACGATCTACAATATGCGTGATATGATAACTTGGAGACTGATACAAATTAGAGCCATCATACAATAGACCACTCATAATATCCTCATTAGAACTAATTGAATCACATAAGGTAAGAATTACTTTCTTTACTCGAGGGAAACGTTTCATCAACTGAATAGATATACTCTTGTTTCTTTCCTTTTCACTCTGGCTAGCATCGGTAATTTCATCAAAACCACCAGGAATGATACTTTCCGCATCCTCTTCATTACCTAATATGACATCACAACCTTCAACCAATTCTGGCATTACATCCGAAGCAACCTTTCCATAATTCCACAGATTATTACGATAGTTTAAATCGCAAGATACAGGGATCCCCAATCTATTGGCAGCCTTGATTGCTTCCAAACATGCATCTGCAGCACTCTGACTAATAGCAGGAGTAATTCCAGACCAATGAAACCAGTCAGCTCCTTCAAAAACTTTATCCCAGTCAATCATGCCACACTTTATTTCTGCTGCAGAAGAATGAGCACGATCGTAAACCACTTTACTTGCACGAACAACAGAGCCTTCTTCCAAAAAATAAATCCCGACACGATCGCCACCATAAATAATATGATCCGTATTTATTCCATGTTTATGTAAGTCTTTTACACAAGCTGCCGCAATATCATTTTCAGGCAAACGAGTTACAAATTCGGCATTCATCCCATAATTAGCTAATGATACGGCAACATTAGCTTCACTACCACCAAAAGAGGCATTTAATTCTTTCGCCTGACTAAAGCGCAAATATCCAGGAGTTGCTAAACGAAGTAAAATCTCACCGAATGTTACTATCTTTTTCATAATCTTATTAATGTTATTTTTGAACAAATTTATCCTTTTTGTTCGAAAACAAGAAGAATTCTATACATTTTTCCGTATATAACGACCATGAAAAGTCTCTAAAACAAACTAAAAAAACGATTCGAGAAAGGAGGATATAAAAACGAAAAAAGGTTGTCTCACGACAACCCAATCTCAATTGTTAACCTTAAATCTAATACCATGAAAAACACGATGCAAATATAGAGACTTTATGTTATGTAACATCATTTCAACCCTAAAAAGTACATTTCTTTAACTTTATTTATGATTTTTATGTTTAAGAACATAAAATCTCTATTACATCAATTCTATTCATGATATAAATAACGACATATTTATAACAATCGTTTTTATTATAACGGTCTGATTTTTATATTGCGGAAACCTGTTTGTCCCCCATGACCTTGTAAAGCAATATGTCCTTTTTTAGCCATACCATAATTAGGCTGATCTTTCCATTTACTATGAGCTTTCTTGTCATACCACTCATCAGTCCAAAGCTCATACTCAACAACTTTTACGCCATTCAGATAATGTTTCACATTACTTCCATTGACTATAATTTTTGTTGTATTCCATTCACCAACAGGCTTTACATCTGAACCAACAGGTGCATCCATATCATAATTCGCACCAGTATGTTGTGCATCTTTCAATTTTCCTTTCCAGCCTTTCTGATCGATAAGCTGATATTCCGGAGCTCTTCCTGGAGCCCAGCCCGGTTCAGTCAAACGATAAAGAATACCACTATTCCCTTGAGGACCAATCTTCCATTCCAATGAAAATTCAAAATTTTCGTATTCTTTAGTTGTCATAATGAAAGTTGAAGTACTTTTACCTGTACTACTTAAAACTCCATCAGAAATAGCCCATAATGAATCAGGTGCCTCACCTTCATACAAACGCCATCCATCAAAATTCTTTCCATTGAAAAGAAGTTCCCAACCATTTTCCTTTTCTTCAGCCGTAAGCTGATTCTCTTTTTGTCCACAACTTATCATTCCAAACAATGAAAGCAACAGACTTACCATACAATAATAATGTTTCATAAAATTTTATAAATAGATTATTCAAAAGTATAATAATTGAAAAGAATATACAAATAATTATCAGTATAATCAAAAGGATATAAACAAAAAGCCCGTTATCGGTTCTTTAAATTAGCGATAACGGGCTGTAGTTAAAGTCATGGAAAAGTTAATAAGCTATATACCAATTAACTTTACAACACATACACTTCCAATATTTAATTTTATTTTTTCTCAAAGTTACACATAACAAGTATGTACTATTATGTCTATAAAACAGTTTAATAACTCACTTAAACACAAGTATGAAAGTTATTCAAACGAGGATAAAAAAACAAATTATTTCAGCTCTTTTATCTTAATATTTCTGAAAGAAACTTTATTTCCATGATCTTGCAACAAGATATGTCCCTTTTCTGCTTCTCCAAAAGCTCCGGCCGTGTTATAAGCTGGTGCTGCATATTTACTACCTTTAACCATTTCGCGAAAAGCTTCGCTACAACGTTCATATTCTAAAACCTTTCTACCATTTAACCAATGTTCAACATGATTATTGGGGAAGACTTTAATTACAGCAGTATTCCATTGCCCTATAGCTCTAGGATCCACATTTTCACTTTTCTTCATATCATATAAACTAGCCAAAGTTCGGCTACCTTCTACAGATGTACATAGTTTTGCATCTGGATGAACTTTATCATCTAAAATCTGAAATTCCAATCCATAAGCAGAACCAGACTCAGCTTCCTTTTCAGTCACAAAATATTTAATACCACTGTTAGCTCCTTTTGTTATTTTAAAATCAACACTTAGTTCGAATGCTGCATATTCATCTACAGTCACAATATCTCCCCCATTCGTTGATTCACCACCATCAGAAGCTTCAACACTTAAAATACCATCTTTAATATTCCAGCCATGTTCAGGAAATGCTTCTTTATGAGCACCACGCCAACCATTAGTAGTCTTTCCATCAAACAAAAGTTTCCAACCATCGTTCTTTTCTTCCTCCGTCAAAGTATTCTTCACCATATTAACAACAGGAGCGAGCTTCCCTTGCATTCTCGTATTTTCCAAATCCTCTGTTTTGATACGAATATTACGCCAACGGATTTCCTTCCCTTCATTTTCTTCATGCTTTCGAATATTGTGAACCTGAAAAGCTATAAATCCTTCAGCAGTCATATCATCATATAAATTGGCAGTATTAACACCATTCAACCAAATTCGAATGTTATTTCCAATAGCCTCAATACGATATTTATTCCAGTCTGTCTTCCTATAAGCTGCACGACCTTCCGGATTATTCTCTAATGGGACCAGCCACCCACGGCGAGACTCATCAAAAACGCCTCCACTCCAGGCACGATCAGAAGGATCGATTTCACACTGATAACCATGAACCACTCCATTGTGATATTCAGGAATACTTTCACTACGGAATTGAACTCCGGAATTCAAAGCAGTGTCACATAAGACTTCAAATTCCAGTATAAAATCTCCATATAATTTTTCGGTAGCCATAAAACTATTCGGTTCACCAATTTTAGTTGTACCTACCAGACAACCATCTTCTACATGATATGGAGCCATTCCATTCATCTGTTTAAAACCAGATAAATCTTTTCCATTAAACAAATCCTGCCATCCATCATTAGATTGACAAGAACAAAGCATCCCCAATGAAAGGACAGCAAACTTAAAATAAGATTTCATTTTCATTTATAATTTATACATTATAATATAATCTCCAATCTTCACAAACCAAGTTGTTTACATAAATTTTCTTCAAAAAAAGGAATGATATCTTTTTTTTAAATAAGCCCGTCACCTACAAATTAGCAAAAGATGACGGGCTATTGTTAAAGTTGTGGTAAAACACTAAATAAGTTTTATATTCATAGTACAAACAATACACATACACTTTCCAATATTTAAAAATAATTTTTATTCCATTGATTTAATTATCGTCCCCAACCTGGATTAAAATTATATTCCTGCATTGGTATCTCATATGTCATATACTCTAAAGGAAGAGTCTTTTCTATAGACCAATGAATCTTTGAGCCATTCCTATCAACAGGAATATTCCAACGCTTCGTATTATAAAAATCCAGTCCGGATTCACCCCACATTTCAATTCGCCATTGTAATTTTATTAAATCTTTTAATGGTAAATGTCCTTTGTAATTGTCGCAAGTCAGAGTCGATGCACCTTCACGGGTTCTTGCTTTCAAAAGAAGATCCAGCGTATTTTTAGCAGAAGCGACATCTCCTAATTCAGAATAAGCTTCAGCCAACATTAAAACGACATTAGATGTTCTATAAAGACATTGATCTGTATTCATTTTTTCAGAGCGGCTTGTTTGCTGCAAAGCAATAGTAGCCCCCCATTTCAAACTTGAATAAGACGGTAAAGTATGAGTGTTCTTATCTTTAAAATAGGTAAAAGCCTTTGACTCCACCAGAATATTATCTTTACGAAAATCATTATCATCTATCATTTCAAAGAGATGATCATCCATTCTCATATAAACCGGATTTGTAGATGTTCCATCACCTGCAAAAACATTGAAAACCTCATAATAATATGTTGAAGCGCCATTTCCATCGACCCAACCTAAAATACATTCAGGATTAGACTTTAAACAAGTAAAAGCATTATCTTCTGCATGAATATCTTTTTTCCCTGCTTGAATTTCATCAAAGCAACCAGAGTTGACTCCATAGTTTTCTTCTGTAATGAATGTTGAATAATGCTCCATTATATCTTTACAAGAATTTACACAAGCCTGATAATCACCTGTCCATAAAGAAACTCGTGCTTTCAAATACTGAGCAACACCTAAATCAATATCATTTGTCGCTTTAGTAAAACCGGCAGACTCTGTATCAGCTTCCTTATAAAGTTTAATAGCCTCATCTAAATCCTTTTTTATAAAATCAAATGTTTCATCAGCACTTGCTGGTGGTATTGGTGTATTAATCTTATATTCTGTATAAATAGGCATACCTTCACCACCTTTTCCTCCATGTAAGAAAGCTTTTTGGAAACGCTCCATTAATGTCATATAACTAAGAGCACGAACACATAAAGCAGAAGCTCTACCATTTTTAACCTCAGGCGTACCTTTTCTAGCAATTTCATCAGAAACGATAGTCAATACTTTATTAGCATTTGTCAATGTATTACAAGACAATGCCCATAACGGATAACACCAACCAGTCGTACTCTGATCGCCTCTCCAAGGTTGAAAATCAGAATTAAGATTATAAAAATGGACATAGGTATCAGTACTTGAAGAATGAATTTGTGAACCAACCACAATATCGTTACAACGACAATTCAGTGTAATATCCTGACTATTTATATTATTGGCTATATGATTGGAATATCCATTATATATACCATCCATACGAAAGTTTTCTTCCAAATTTGCACATAAGCCTTTAATGATAATATTTTTTCGTTCTTGATCTTGTTCATTTTCACTGTTTAGAATCTCAAGAATCTGTTCATCCGTAAAATACAAAGGAGCTTGATCCAACTCACTATTGCAAGCGACCATAGACAAACAGGATAAAACAACGACAATCGATTTTGACAATTTCAATTTATTATATTTCATGTTATTTTTCATTTTCGACGATTAATTAAAATGTCACATTTACACCTAAAGAAATAGTCCGCATCATTGGATAAGAATAAGCATCAACATCCATTCCTCCGGTTAAAGACATCGTTGGATCAATACCCGGTGCTGCCGAGAACATAAAAAGATTATCACCAGACATATATACTCGAGCATTACTGATATAAGCTTTTTGAGTAATCTCTCTTGGCAAAGTATAACCCAATGTGATATTTTTCACACGCAAATAAGAAGCGCTGAATAAAGCCATATCCGAAAATCTCCAATCATTACCAAGAGTTACACCATCAATATAATTATTTCTTGAAGCATAAAATTGCATCGGAAACTCTGCTTTTGTATTTTCAGGAGTCCAGGTATTACCTAATAATTTCTCAGAAGGAATCTGCACACAAGCATCTATTGCAGAACTACCTCGATAAATATTTTCTGCATAATCTCTACTGAAGAATTTTCCACCCAATTGAAAAGCTAAAACAGCTGTAAAGTCAAAATCTTTATAACGCAAAGAAGTAGATAATCCTCCAATCCATTTTGGTATGGCACTTCCAACTTCATATTTTGATGCCTCCATTGGATCATTTACCCGAATATCATCTCCAGGTTTGCACCCAGGATACAATCCTTCTGACACTTCTTTTTCTGAAACCCTATGCCAATACTGAGGAAGACCTGTCTTCTGATCAACTCCTGCATATTTTCGAATATATAAGTTATACCAGTCACGACCAACTCCACGTAAATAAAAACCTCCGCCCTGTGCATCACTAGAACCGGCAGAAGACCAGCCCTCTGCATTAGCTTCATATGTGCCAGGAGGTAACATATTATTATTTGCAACTGAACCTTCAGGCAAATCGACCAATTTAGTCGTATAATGAGTTCCATTCAAACTCAGATTCCAGTTAAAATCTTTTGTTCGGAATATATCAGCACCAATTTCCAACTCGATACCTCTATTACGAATAGAAGCATCATTTGCTTCCAACGAAGTCTGTCCTGTAGCTAAATAAGATACTGGCTTTAAATAGAATGAATTATCTGTCAATCTGTTATAAAAATCAAAAGACATAGTTATTCTACTATTTAACACAGATAAATCTAATCCAACATCCCAAGTATTTGTTTCTTCCCAAGTCAATAAATCATTAACCAGATTTCCCATACTTATTATCCAAACGCCATTAGGAATACCTGTACCTCCAGCCTGAGTTGTATATTGTGAGCCCAAATTCCATTTTCGATAACCACTATATCGTCCAATACCATTGGCATTACCAATTACTCCATAACTAGCACGAATTTTAGCATTGTCTAACCAATCTTTGGTCGATTCCATAAACTTCTCGGAAGATATACGCCATCCTGCACCCACAGACCAAAATGTACCCCAACGATTTTTCTTAAATTTAGAAGTACCGTCCATACGTATGGATCCGGATAAATAATATTTATCGTCATAGTCATAGTTCAAACGAGCCAAATAAGATTCCATCGTTTCAACCTCTTTATCATACAAAGGGCCCCCCATTCCTTTACCAGTCTGATATCGACCAACAAAATTATTGGGACTAATAAAACCTGGTAGAAATTCATAAGCAGAACCCCATACATTCGAACTTATATTCAACTTATTAAATTCATGCACAGCCATTGCATCAATACTATGCATATTTATCTCTTTTAAATAACTTAATAAAACCTGTGTATTTAAATTCTGATAATTATAGTTGTAGCAAGACATTCCACCTTTATTCTTATCTCGCCCAACCAACGATTGCGTATAACGGGTTCTAGCTAAAAAATTTTGATCATACGCTAAAGTTCCCCGTATTTTAAAATCTTTCAGGAAGGAGATTTCTCCATACATACGACTAGTCCATGAATCTTTATTATCTACTCGTTTATCATTCCCCTGTGAATAAATAATATCTGTTCCACCATAATTTTTTACGGTCTGTCCAAATGGAGAATAAGTTCCACCCGCTAAAAAATAGTTAGTTGTTCCTGTAACATTATTGATACGAAACGATCCGTCTTCATTATAAGCATGTACTGGAACAATAGGTGCATGTCCATTCACGAATCTCATCACATTCCCTTGATTTGATCCAGCATCTGCACGTCCCCATGTTACAGCCATAGACTGTGTATTTGTTTTTGTATAAGAGACCTGCGCACCCATTTTAAACCAGGGAAAAGGACGAGCATCAAAGTTGGCACGTCCACTATAACGTTCAAACTTTGAATTTTCCAAATATGACGGATCAGACAGATAACCCAAAGATGCAAAATAATTCACCTTCTCATTTCCCCCATTAACATTAACGGTATACTCTTGACGGAAATTATTTTCCAATAAATAATCTGCATAAGATTCATCATACAACAGACGCGCATTAGGATTTAACCGACCATCAGGATTTACCAAATATGCACCAGACATCGTTGCACTATGTGTTTCGGAAGTTCCATCAGGAGTATAAATAGCCCCGGGGACATCATAAGCCATGAAATTACCTAACATGTTTCGTCCAAAACTTGTTTCACTTCCTATATAGTTAAACAAATGTTGACTGGCAAATAAGGCCGCTTCATCGTGTGTATGGTTCGGATTTTGAACATTTGTTTCCCAATTCTGAGGCAATCCTGTACCATCAACACCATATCTATATGAGTTATATATAGATTTCCAGGCATATTCATAATAATCTTTCGCATTATCTATTGTCCCAAAATTGAAATTACCTATAGAATTTACCCCCCAGCGACCATTAAAAGAGACTTGAGCCTTTCCGGTATTACCTTTTTTAGTTGTAACCAACACAACTCCATTAGCTCCACGAGAACCATATAATGCTGTAGATGCAGCATCTTTTAAAATTGTAATATTTTCTATATCAGCAGAGTTCAACGCAGCTAAAGGATTTAAATCGTCGACCATCGGAACAGGAACGCCATCTATAACCACCAAAGCATTAGACGAGCTTGCTTTTGTTGATCCCAACCCTCGAACTCGTATTCCTGCATCAATACCAGGTTGTCCATCTACTGTTGATATTTGTAATCCAGGAACAGATCCTTCTAAAGCCTTAGTTGCAGAAGAAGCACTTTGTATTCCTATAACCTTAGAATCTATTTGTGTAATAGCACCTGTCAGGTCTTTTCTCTTTTGAGTACCATAAGCAACAACTACTATTTCATCCAATGCCTGATTATCTTCTTTCAAACTGATAACCAACGATTTCTGGTTTTCAATTTTAATCTCATAATTAGAATACCCAATATAAGAAACCACCAACACAGCTCCTTTTGGAACATTCAATGAAAAGTTTCCATCCATATCGGTTATTGTTCCAACGGAAGCTCCTTTGATAACGATATTAGCTCCAATTATAGGTTCTCCATCCGGATCAACAACTGTTCCTTTTACAATATTAGATTGTTGTTCCGTTTTAATTACGTTTTGTTTTTTTATTATGACATGACCATTATTGAATGTTGCAACACAATTAGTACCATCCAACAATTGCCTCATTGTTTGCTCCAAAGTCCCAGGCTTTGGCATTCTCTTGATAATTCGATTATCATTAATATCCTGAGACTTATAATCTATCGATAAACTAGTTTGTTTTTCCAGTTGTTGAAATACTGTTTTTAGAGGAAGATTGCTTCCTGATAAATGCACCTGTTGTTTTTGTGCAAAAGTAAATACACTGCATACTGACAAAGCAGTTATACAAAGTATCCGGGAAATAATCTTTTTACTTTCTTTTGGTATTAAATTTTTAAATTTCATAAATTAGTGCATTTGAAATTAATGTATTATAAACTTTTAAATTCTGTTTTGTTTATAAGCGACAAAACGAATTGCAAGCTGATTTCAAATACTGAAAAGAGCAGTTCGTTACCATCTTTTCCTTTTCCCCTTTTTTCATAATATTTTCATCCTCTTTATTTAATAATTATATGTTTTCCTTGTATCGTATATTTTATTTCTATCAACTGATGAAGAATATTCATAACATTCTCGATTGACTCATCAGGTGAAAATTTGATATTGTATAAATCATAACCATAGCGCGTAGAATTATAATGAATTATAACCCCATACTTTTTTTCTATAGTAGATATAATATCCCGGAATGTAACATCTTCAAAAATCAGATATCCTTTCCTTATTTTCTCAAAAGCCTCCGTATCCACTCTGTTCCGTGTAACTAAACCATCTTTATGAGAGTAAACCAATTGTTCTCTTGGTGATAAAATATAAGAATCTTTCCTTTTATCCTTTAAGCTTACTCTGACACGGCCTTCTTCCAATGTAGCAGATGTCTCTTCCTCATCTGGATACGCTTCCACCGTAAAGACTGTCCCTAATGCTTGAACATCCATCGTAGAAGTCTTTACAATAAAAGGTTTATCCTTATCCTTTGTTACAAAAAACGATGCTTCACCAATTAAATACACCGAACGTGAGTTCATTTTCTCAAAATTTTTTGGATAAACAACAGTTGAACCCGCATTTATCCAAACTTTAGAACTATCAGGCAAAGTGATTTCTCTTGTTTCTCCATAAGGAACAAACAATTCTGTCATCTCTATTGGTTGATGTAATGTCGTCTGAACTGCAGCCCAATAGGTTCCACCAACAGATGCAATAAACAAAACTACCACAGCAGCATATTTCAACCAATGAAGATAGTGTCGATCTGCAGATTTATCCATCTGATTCTTCAAACGTACCCAGTCGTTCCGAGTTTCATTTGTAACCGGACCTTCCGACTTCAACCACAACTGTTGCAGCAGCTTCTCTTTTTCCTGTTGATCAGTTTCAGCCCTTAGCCAATTTCCGAACAAAGCCCGACTTTGTTCAGAAAAATGCTTCCCGACATATAACTGGAACATTTTTTTTATAGAGTCATTTACTGCCATTTTTCATTCCTTTATTAATAAGTAGGTTATAATACAGAATACACACAAACAAAATGAGTTTTTTTCCTGATTATTTTTTATTCAATTGATAAGTCGCTTAAAAACAAATTGTTATTTTCTGAAAAAAAATTTATCTTTTGTACATAATGTCCATTTTTACAACCGCGTAAACAGAAACCACAACAAAACAACTTTTCGAAGGATAGATAAAGCTGCAGTAAGATGATTCTCAACCGTACGCTTGCTAATATCTAACTGATTTGCAATTTCCTCATTGGAAAGACCCGACACTCTACTCAAACGATAAACCTTCTGTCGCTGAGGAGACATCTGATTCACAGTTTCATCGATAATCTGCTGCAATTCACGAGCAAACAAAGTTTCTTCATCTTCATTTTGAGCTTCAGAAACTTGTTTTAAATACTCTTGAACATAACTATCTGTTACTGCCAGATGATCAAAATAATCAAAAGCCTTATATTTAGCTATCTTATACAAATAAGAAGAAATAGATTCTATCCCAGCTAATTTTTCACGATTATTCCAGATAGAAAGAAATAATTCCTGGGCCATGTCACGACTTAACTCCGAATCGTGAGTCAACCCTGTAAGAAACGTAACAATCTTGGGCTGATACTGAAAGAACAGCTGCTCGAATGCTTTCTCATTTCCTTTAACAATCTGATTCAAGATGAATTTTTCCAGGCTTTCCATATACAATTTTCAGTCTTTCTTTTTTCGAACAGAACACAAAAGAAAGAAAAAAATCAGAATATTAAAAATATATATTTCAATTATATCTGATTGTTCTTATTGTTTTTTATTATATAAGAATTGATTTTAAACATATTCTTCTTTTTTTATAGAAAATACACCTTACAAAAAATAATCCATCACACTTTTATGAATTGAAGACTTTTTATTTAGATCATAGTTATGATTCAATTAAATCACATTTATGAATTAATCAATTCACATATATGATTTAATTAATTCACAACTGTAAATTAATATAAAATCTTAATATTTTATATTAATATCAATTATAT
>JAHHQS010000111.1 GCA_020026285.1 Parabacteroides sp.
TGAACTATGTATCATGTTCTCCATTCCGTGTGCCTATCGCACGTTTGGCTGCGGCGCAGGCTGCTATTGAAGAATAATCGATAGATGCTGATAATTAGTGAAATATGGGGCAAGTGCTTGGAAAACAAGTGCTTGCCCTTTCTTTTTACAACACGTTCTGCTTATTACATTTGCAGTCCATGACGGCTTCAGTTTACAAATAGTTTACAATTTTTTTGAGGCTGGTTTACAATAAAATTACACTGCAAAACGAGAGTAAAAATTGAAGTATAATATTTCACTAATTTATAAGCTATGGCAATACTAAAAGCAACAGTCAGATTTAAAAACAAGAGTGGACTTTATCCAGTCTACATTCGATTTATACAAGTCAAACAAGTTTCTTATGTCAAAACCTCTTGGTTTGTGAATGACAAAGGTCTTAATAATAAGAAGAACATAGTAGACCCTTATGTTATTCAGCAAACTTCAATATTAATTGAAGAGTATTATAAGCAGTTGAATCAGATCGACACATCAAATTGGTCAGTGCAAGAGATTATAAAGTATTTAACTGACTTTAATGAGGATAAGTCTTTTTCTGATTATGCAAGGAAACATGTTGTGAAAATGATAGCAAGAGGACAAGAACGAACTTCCCGAAATTACAAATGGGCTTTGAACAACATGGAAAGATTTGCTCAAAAGGATGATATCAAGTTTTCAAATTTGACATCTTCATTTCTTAATCGATGGATTGAGTCTTTATCTGAGACTAATCGTTGTAAAGAACAATACCCTGTATGTTTGCGTGAGGTTTATAAGGCAGCAATGAGAGAATTTAATGATGAAGAGTTAGGTATCGTTAAACTGAATAATCCTTGGTCAAAAGTCAAGATTCCCAAAAGTGATGTTCCACAGAAGCGTGCTATACCAGCAAGTAAACTTCGTGCTTTTTTCAATGTAGTACCTGATAGAAGTCGTTTCACTAATCCTTTGATGGAGCTAGGCCAAGATGTTGCATTAATTTCTTTCTGTCTTTGTGGGTTGAACTCGGTTGATATTTTCAACGCTAAGAAAGACCAGTATGTGAATGGCATCTTCCATTATGAACGTCAGAAGACTCGAACGATTCGCTCAGATAAAGGCTATTTTGAGATTCGCGTACCAGAATTTCTGAAGCCTACTTTTAATAAGTACCTCTCTCATAATCTTGATTCACCATGGTTATTCAACTTTCATGAGCGTCTTTCAACTTCTGATTCCTTCTGTGCTAATGTGAATACAGGGATAAGACAAATATGGGAAAAAGTCGGTCCTGACTTCAAGGCATCTCTTTATGCGTTCCGTCATAGTTGGGCCACCATCGCCCAAAATGAATGTGGCGCAACATTAAATGATGTGGATTTTGGTCTCAATCACTCTATTAACAAAATGGCTAAGATTTATGTGAAGATAGATTATACTCCAGCTTGGATTCTTAATGAGAAGGTTATCGACTTTATTTTCTTTACAGACAAAGAATCTAAAAATGTAGAAAGAGAGGATAAGTCTTTTGAGAGGATTTCCAAATATAATAATGTACGTGCTGAAGCTTATGTTATGGGTAAGAAAGTATGTGCCATTGAAGACACAGGTTTCTCCAACGTCGATCAGGTTATTAATAAGTTGGGTAGTCTATTGTCTAAAGATATGCACAATGTGCGTGTTCAGTTTAAGATTACGAATGTTGACAAAGACCTCTCTCAGATGTACCAACGTGTTATTCCTTGATTTTTCTAATAAACTTAAAAAAACTCAGGTATGGATGTCGACTATACCTGAGTTTTTTATTAGTTATCGTCCTAAAGGAGATTATTTTGTTGAATATTTGCCAGTCGTTGTAGGTCAACAAGTTTGTATCGTTTTTTGCCTGGTGATATTCTACATGGCCGCAGTTTGCCAGTTCTGACCCATCTTTCAACGTCTGCTCTGCCGTACATTCTAAAAGCTTTAGCTTGGCTGACTTCTAACTGGCCTTTTTCAATTTGATGTATCTTCAATGCAACTTTAGTGGCCAACTCTTCAACGAATTGTTCGTAAGTGGCATTTGTGTCTGGAATTTGTAATTTCACTTTTTCGTCCATTGTCTTCAAAGTCTAAAAAATTATACCATAGGAAAAGGAGGGGCTACCTCCGTTTTGAATCGATTCGCCAGCAAAGGTAGCCCCTAATAATCGTCAGTACGTTAGTATCGACTATATAGGATTATGTATATAGTGAGTATATATTCCTCTTTTTAACAGATAATACTATTTCTTGCATCTTACAGACTTTCTTTCAGTTTTCTAATGAATTCTTTACATATACTGTCAAATCCCATCTCTGATTCCTTCAGGTCTGAGTTTCTTTCGTAAGCAAGTTTGCTCTTCTTTGCTTGTGATAGACCGCATCGCAGCTGACTCGCGCTTAATGGTTCGTTGGTCTCCGATGAAGAAACAAGCTTATTTTCAGCAATCATCTTCTGCCAGGAGAACGGTAAAAGTCCGTAACTACGTAAGGCTCCAAAGAAGAGTGCGACATGCCTGTTGTTGGTAGCTTGAATAGGCACGCTCAGCTTACATTCAAATAGCTCTTTCATTTTGTTTCCTGTGACCTTTGTCGTAAACAGACTTGTTCTATTTACAAACTCCGTTATCAAACCAATCTGATGGTCCCCAAAATTAGCAAGCCGATCCGTTTTTGCCTTATTGCCAGAATTGAATAAGCCATTCATTGTCAAAAAGTCCTGATACTTGAAGGAGGCTTCTCTGAAATATGTCTCTACCAAATCTTTGCGTTCCTCAAGAAGTTCTTTCATAGCGAACACATGCATGACATGAATCCTCATATCTGTTTCATTTAATCTTGCAATGGGAAGATGGTAAGAGAAAAAGTCATTTACATAGCGATGATATGCTTTATCACCATCAAGGATTTCTAATTGGTACTGCTCATAAGCAGCACGATAGAGTTGCCAAAGTTCATCTTTAGGCAACATTGTCTCTTTGTTCTTTGAACAGCCTTCACAGCATGAACACAAAAAAGAGAGATTACGGGATTGTTGTTTTTCCGTTTCATATTCTTTATTATTTTAAAATGAGTAATTTTTTTAGTTTCCATTGTTAGTACAATACAGCAAAAAAAATGTGAAATTATGCAATCTTTTTTTTTCTCAATTAAGAAAAATTAGAGATACATCCCAAACTTTGTATAATTATGGTCCTTCAATAGGCTTTATATGCAAAAAAGTCGCATATCTACCAATAAAAACAACCATATGAAAGGATTCAAGCTATATAATAGCGAAACAAATAATCGTATATATTTTGTATAGCTAAGTTTTCAGTTTAGGAAATTTACTTTTGTTTCCGAATCGATTCAGTACAGTATTGAGGGCTTACCCCCCCCCCTATATGTTCACATTAAAATATCTTACTTATGGCAAGAAATAAAACTGATATAAGGATTTTGGAGAAGCGAGTCGAACTTCTGGAAATGAAGTTTAATGAGTTGAAGAAAGTTGATCCCGACAATATCTACAAGCGAATAAAGTCTATAGAAGAGACGCTCTATTCAACAAAAGAGGTCCTAAACATGACAGATGTATCTCAATATCTGGATATATCCAAAAGCCTTCTATATAAGCTAACCTGTAATCAAGAGATACCTCATTTCAAACCAAGAGGCAAAATGATTTTCTTTGAGAAGAAAGAACTCATTGATTGGATAAAGAAAAATCATTGCGGTTCAGTATGTGATAATGAACACAAATCTTCAGAAACAATAGAAACGAAAAACAATGAAGAAGATACCAAAGAAAAATAGTATAGATGGTGAGAACCTTCCCGATTCTCGCCTCGTGGAACTGCTTGACCGGTGTGTTATCTCTGTCAAAGGCATTACCAAAAAAACAAAAAATAAAAAGAAAGATGGAAAAGAGTCAAAATAAGAAAATGCCGTTTTCGCCCCATGATCAGCATGAATCGCTTGAGGTCTCCATGCTCAACAAGGACAACTTCAGTGATGAAGAACTGGAATCTTATCTAAAGAAAGGTGCAATAAAGGCTACAGACAAGGTAACTATCCCCCCAGAAATTTTATTTGTGGGTGACTGTACCATTGCAACCTTCGGTAATTTTAGCGCTTCTACTGGTAAGGCAAAGAGTAAGAAGACATTCAATATTTCTGCAATGGTGGCGGCTGCTGTAACAAACACTACAGTCTTGAATTATCGAGCAAGTTTACCCGAAGGCAAGCGAAATATCCTCTATTTTGATACGGAACAAAGTAAGTTTCATTGCCATACAGTGTTGGAACGGATCTATAAACTTTCCGGTCTCTCTTTACAGAAAGACGACTCTCGCCTTATGTTCTGGGGACTACGAGAATACACACCGAAACTACGAATCGCTTTGATTGACTATGCGTTACGTAAGTTTGATGGTATAGGGCTTGTTATTATTGATGGCTTAAGAGATCTCATGTATGATATCAATAACGGCAAAGAAGCCACAGATGTTATGACGGTGCTTATGGCATGGACGAGTGTTTATGATCTTCATATTCACACCGTCCTCCATTTGAATAAGAATGATAACAATCCTCGTGGGCACATCGGAACAGAATTGGAAAATAAGGCTGAGACCGTACTTGTTATCAGTAAGAATGTGCAAAATAACAGTATTAGTGAAGTTAAACCTATGCACATGCGAGATAAGGAGTTTAGTACGTTTGCCTTTCATATTGATGACAACAAGCTACCCGTACTCGAATCCGGCTTCTCCGTTACAGTCGTTAAACGCAAGGAAAAATCATTGGTCAGCCTGGATGATAAGACACATCGAGAAATCCTAAGCAAGATTTTTGCAGGTAAGGCTCCTGCTAAATATAACAATTTGGTTGATGCAGCTGCAAAGGCCTACAAGGAAGCAGGATTTCAACACGGGATCAATGGAATTAAGAATTTGCTTAAACTTCTGTCTGGGAAAGGGATAATTGTAAAAGATGAAGATGGATATGCTTATAAATCAGAACGTTTTGACAATCCGCTTCCCCTTGCTGAGAAGTAAGTTTAAGGTTTAAGTTTAAAGGGTATATATATCACATACGCGCGCGCGTATACTAACACATATCGAATATGACTATAGACGAAATCAAATCAGTCAGTATCTATCAGTGGATGAAAGCGAATGGGTATGGTGAAGGTATCAAAAAGGGTATGAATATATTTTATAATTCTCCTTTGCGGTTTGAGAAGACACCATCATTTGTAGTCAATACCAAGGTAAATTTATGGCATGATTTTGGTGATACAGGGAAGGGTGGCAATCTCATAAACCTGGTGCAGCAACTGAATCCAAATTGGACAGCACATCAAGTCTTGAGTAGTCTGGAAAAACAGATTAAGGAGTTTCACCTTGAATTTAACGAAGACTTCAACGCTCGACTCCAAGAAGAGGAATCGAAGCGCCGATGGCTCGAGGGAAAGCAAACTGAACGTCAGGCTTCTGTAAACCTGGAAACGGTAGTGGATAGGATAAAGCCTTTATCCCATCCACATCTTCGAAGTTATGTCATTCAGAGACATATCAAGCTGGAAATTGCTCAAAAATATTGTAAAGAGGTGCATTACACCATAAGGAATAAGAGTTATTATGCGATTGCTTTTATGAATGTAGCCAATGGAATGGAGGCACGTAATAAGTTCAATAAACGTTGTATCGGTAAAAAATCCATATCAGCCATCTATCCATTGGGTCATCCTCAGAAACAATGCTGTGTCTTTGAAGGTTTCTTTGATATGTTGGCCTATCTTACTCTGGAAGCCAAAGTTCCTGATTCAGGTATAACTATAGGGAAACCTTGTGACCTCTATGTCTTGAATGGTGTTGGCGAGATCCAACTCCTATTGCCTTATTTGAAAGGGTATGACTCTATCCACTGCTTTCTCGATAATGATAAGGCAGGGAACGTTGCTACCGATGCGATATTGAGAGCTTATCCCAATGTCGCTGTAAATGAGTCTCAACGTTATAGCGAATTTAATGATCTTAATGATTTCCTTATAGGAGACCAATAAAGCATATATACTACTGTGATTGATTTGCCAGGTTCCCTGATTGCTCAAAAAGCGTGTACAGAAACTCTATCGTTCACTCTAAACAGGTTGAAAACGGATATAGGTACACATCTTAATGTATTGGGTATAATCGACGTTAGGGAAAAGAAGGACGACTGATGAGTGTGATGGCGTTTTCAGGACAACCTTATTTGTAGATTGTCCTGAAACACTGTTTTGGCTTACAACTGTGATATGATATCCTCATTCTCCTCAATGTACGTCATAATGATGGCTGCAGCCAATGAACGTATCGGGATATTTTTCTCAGATTGTGCGCAGAGTAATTCAAGTTTCTTCTTTACTTCTTTGGGTAGCCAGATGGCAGTGCCCTGTTCACCAATCCTTGCGTATTTATCGTAATTTGCGCGAAAGGCTTTTGCGGCTTTGGTGAGTCTCTTCTTCTGTTCCTTTACTTGGTTGATAGATTCTCCAGCTGCTGTAGCTTCAGGATTCTCTACAACTTCGGTCTGTGCCTCTTCCTGCTTTGCAGGTTCTGCTTCTGGTGAGGTAATTCCTCGTACAATATCATCGAGACCCATACTTGCAAGAGGGTTCTCTACTTGTGGCCTGTTATTTTTTGCTGACATAATGTTATGCTATATTAAGTTCGTTCGATAGTTGGTTGAATGAGGTTTCGATGGCCTTCTTTTGGTTGTGTTCCAACGGATAGAGGGTTGTGTAACGCTTGACAGCTACGCTTTGCTTAACACGTGGAAGTACAGACCCCAATAGTTCCAAAAACTCTACGGTCTGGCTTCTTTGACGAAGGTCCTCAGCTTTCCCTTCTAAGGCATTAATACGGTTCGGTGCAAATAGTAGTTTGGCTGACGAGATTGTCTTGAAGGCTTTAACAAAAAGTCCTGTTGCGTCTACTGTATCTGCATCATAAGACATCGGGATGACGGCTGCATCTGCCACGTTGTATATCATGGCGAGGTTCTTATCGTTCAAGTTACCTGGGCAGTCTATCAGTACGATTCCAGGAACCTTCTTGATTTTCTCAAGTAAGGTCTTCAAACGAGTGTCGTCAGCTGTGTTCAATAGTTCGACAGACCATGGTGCTTGATACTCTGGATCCACTTTCATTTCACGTTGTCTGTGTCTGTATAGTGAGGCTTGTAGGTCAGCGTCGATTGCGATGACGGGTACGCCTTTTTCCGCGAGGTAGCTTGCGAATAAAGCACATAGAGTTGTCTTGCCAACTCCACCTTTGATGTTGCTAAATAATACAATTTTATTTTCCATAAATGCGGTTTATCTTTCTTTTATTGTATCTACAAATATACCAATAATCAGTGATATAAGCAAGATTTAAGGAGGTTATTTTATATATTTATGTTATTATATAAAAATATATTTATATATGTATAATATTCTGAATTACAATAAATAAAGAAGAATGTTATAAATGTATTAATATGGACTGTCTGGACAGTTAGGAATAGTGTGATAATCGGATTTTCCTGTTATATTTTTTTATTCTATATTTATATAAAAACATATGTACATAATTAAATATTAAGATAAATATATACATATATATAAACATAATAATATATTTATATAAATACATAAATCATCATTTATATAAGGGACTTTTCTCTTCTTGCGCTCAACTCTCATCCGATTGATTTTCGGCAAATTTCCAGCTCGCCAGACTTTTGCTTTGCAAGGTCATGCGATGCTTTCTGATTCAATCTCCACCTGCGGTCGTATTGAAATAGAAAACCTTGCACGCAAGTGGCGAGCTGGTTGTGATCGCCTAAAATTAATCTCCTGGACGTGAGTTTGTACGGAAGGGAAAAAAACAATCAATTATGAGTGATATAGCATACAAGTTTGTGAAATGGGATGTGCCTGATTTGGAGGCGCTCAAAGGTAGTAAAGTATATGAACTGAGAGAAAGAATCAATAGGGGAGAGTCGTTGACCAGAGATGAAAAGAATTGGATCACGGAGAAGGTGAATTCCAATTCCTTCTTTCGTCGAAGTATACCATTAAGTGGGTACTGCTTTGATTTCTCGGATGTGCTCAAGCGGTATTTCGTGAAACAATACGACCAGATACAGGAGTATTACGCTATCGATAAGACTTCGCTTCGGGCTTGCCTGTATGGGAGAGTTCAGGAAATACATGAAGTGCAATAAATGGTAAGAATCTAATAATACAAGTCTAATTTTAATTTCGTTTAATTATGGAGTTTGAATACAAAAAAGAGGAATGTACACTGATGACAGTAATTTTGGAGAATGGTTTATCTATTCAGGGGGAGTTCGTAGATTTGCGTATCAAAAAGGAGTCAATTCCAGCAGGGAAGGAATGGTACCAGCTACGACATTGCGATGAGGATGAAGCAGAGCCGGCAAGTTTGAAACGCGGTTGTGTGGCTGTTAACTTTTTGGGTACGCTGATATGTGACCCCATAGAGGATATGCAGATTGGTGATGAACTGGAAATTACAGAGTGGGATTGGTGCTAATTTGTCGGTCCCTTTCATAGCTCTCCCGGCCATTCTGGGCTTCAGATGGCTGGGAGTTGTATTCTCTTGCGCCCTCCAGATAACGACTGGCTTATATGCCTCCATTAGAAGGACGGTCTTCCTAATGTTATATGTATATGCTTTGTTAAAGCATTATGAAACAGTCCATTTATAGAACTTCATACTATCAGAATTGCGTAATTACTTATTTATTGAATTACATTATTAAATAATTACTGATTTACATAATTGCATAATTCCATAATTATATATTTATTGAATAACATAAATAACTATTTACATAAATATGATATTATATGTTTATGTAATAATATATTTATATAAATATATAAACTATTGTCTTGAACCATAGATTGCAAGATAACTGTTATACCTACACGGCTCTCGCTATAAGACGATGTCCAAAGGCGGCTTTCCGCATCTTATTTTAAGGCATTCAGTGATTTCACTGATAGTCCAGGAGTGGCCTTGCTGTCTACACCTTGATATGGTTGTGAGCTTTCTTCGGCTATGTTTCCTGGCTGATAACCTTCACGCATCCACTTTGATGATGGTCAGTGTTGATTCTTTCACCTCGATAGTAACACGTAACACCTGTCCGTGACGGCCTCCATCATGACCTTTACGCGAACCCCTATAGGAACGGCACAGCTTGTTTTAAGAACGAAAGGCATCCCCACACTAACACAGATCACTCCGTATTCATTCTTCTTTATTATAATTCTGTGTGAAGTCACAATATTTTCCATGTGCAAAGTTGAATTACCACGCCTTTAAAGGCTACGGGACGATAGGTTTATCTTGAACAATAAAAGCTATGAAAATCTTCCTTTTTCTTCCTAACCGCCATCAAGAAAACGAGTATTTGCATTCTTTTCTTGCTGCACCCTCATGTTGGTACTTCGTTGTTCGCACTGTAAAATTGATTGTTTAACTTCAAAAAATTATATGTCATGAAGAAAATTGAAAACACTTTCGCTATTTCTGGTTTCGTTGCTAAGGATGCTGAAATCCGTACATTTGATAAAACAAGCGTTGCTCGCTTCTCCCTTGCGGTTGGTCGCGGTGAAAAGAACAAGGATGGAAAGACACATTTCACCAATGCGTTTGTCGGTATCGAGGTTTGGAGAAAGAATGAGAACACATCGACCTTTGATATCATCAAGAAAGGTGAGATGCTGACTTGTGAAGGTTATTTCAAGCCTGAAAACTGGACTGCAGAAGATGGTACAGCTCGCAACCGCGTCGTCATGGTGGCCAACAAGGTCTATGTCACCCCTGAGATATCAGCACCTGAATCGGAGAAATAAGATCTTCTCACGGAAAGGCGGTCTTCGGACCGTCTTTTTTTATGCTCGAGCGTTCAGAATCTGTGGAACCTATGCCGTTATAGACTACCCGGTCTACCTGTTATATCGGTTGATGGTACACCTTTTCTATTTGCACTGTCGTTCTTCATCTTTCCAGGTTCGTTCTACAATTCGATACAAAGGTACCTGTTCGGTCATCACTTTTCGAGGTCAGGCTTCGTTCGGCTCTAAATCTCCACCCATACGGGTCGTATTTAGAACCTCAACCTCTCAAGAGATTCTCCGAACACCTTTAGTCCGTATCAAAATTGTTGAACTGTACCTTGGAATAGAAGATTCTATGTAAGGGAATAAAAAAAGACGAAGATGGCAAATCGAGCTGATACGACGTACATGATTAGTGGATCACGCAAAGCGGTGAACGACTTGTGGGTGGCAATCACCAATTTGGGAGTAAATAAGAAAAATGTGTTTCTGGACGAACTGGCTGAGTTCTATGGTATTGATTACAAGAAGAAGATGATTAGCGTCAGGGGTTATATCTACTTTGCCGACCTCAGTGAGGATGAAGAGCACGACCGTTACGTGCTCACAATCGATACTGACACTGCATGGAATGGCTGCCACGAACTCTTCCAAGCTATCAATAAAGTCCTTTGGAACGAAATGACCATCAGCTTCCGTGAGATTGAGACGGGTATGGACATCTACAACGTACATGATGAAGAGGGTTTCTTCCCTGAAGCCTGTTGTGTTTCTTCAAGCGGAGAGCCTTTTGAAGATGCGTGGGGCGATGTCTACAATAGTGTGGAAGATGCCATCAGCGAGTGGTGCGAGTTGACCGGCGAATCACGGGGCGAGCGCACAGAGGAGGAAATGATGAACTACATCAATGAATATGAATACACCTGCGATGATACCTACTTCTATATTAACCGATTCTGTCAAGTGTGAAAATATGAATAGGTAAACGAATAATCCTTAACCGCCTGTTTGTAGGGCAGGCGGT
The DNA here is from genome assembly GCA_020026285.1 of Parabacteroides sp. The sequence continues at coordinate 10,941 of JAHHQS010000111.1, forward strand.
TGCTTTTCCTTTCCCTAATTTTGGTAGCCTCTCCAGGCTGTGTAACAGAATATCAACCATTAATTTAAAACATATGATGAAGAAAATTGTATTGCCCATGCTCTTCTTGGGCTTATCCGTGCATGTATCTGCGCAAAATGAAATGGTAACGAACCAGACTGTTCTCGATCTACTTAACGAAGGATTTACCCCCGTCGAAGTGCAAGGTTTTGTCGAGTCGAGCAGTGATCGGGCGATAACTTTCAACCTTGATTTCATGCGTGCGTTGAAGAATGCAGGAGCTGACAGTAATCTCATAACCTTCCTTCAGCGTATCGCCAAAGTTGACCATGGCTATGAAGGTGTGCTGCTTTGGAATCCGTCGGACGGTGAAAAACCTGTGAAACTCTACCGCACCGCTTTTGAAAAGGAAAGCAAGGGTGGTTTCGGTGCAGTGGCTGCACTGGCTGGTCGTGCTACGGGTGTCCTTGGTAACAACACTCTCGGAAATATTGCTACCATAGGATTGCTCACCAGCGGTGGGGACATAAAGAAAATCGTGATGCAAGGTCATGAGGCGAAAGTGATTGTGAGAGGAGAGCAGGGGAGACGACCTGTCTTTCGCTTCTACTTCCCGAAGACCGAAGCCCAGAGCTTTGCGAACCATCCCGATGCCTGGTTCCTCAGCTTCTTGAATTCAGTGGAAAGCCCTAACGAGTTCCAATGTATAAAGATGAAGCAGAAAAAATCCAAGAGGACCTTTCCTGATGGAATCTCCTATACCATAGGTGGGTTTACCGCAAGCAAGAGTAACCGAAATATCATTGATTTTGATATCAAAGAAATTTCTAATCATGTATTTGAGGTGACCTTCAAAGAGCCATTAGAAGTGGGAGAGTATTGCTTCTTCTATAAGAATGCTACCAACAACCCAGTCTTTGCAGAGCACATGTTCGGATTTGACTTCTCTGTCAAGGACTGACGACAAAGAGCACATAGGGTTATTTTTTCAATCCTATGTGCCTTTTTATTTGAAATTTAGGTAATATATACATCAAACCTTTTGGCTTTTATATATTAGTATAAATCTATAAATACATATTTATATAATAGTTGAAATCTATAAATATATTTTTATTTAAATTCATAATTCTTGAATAAATTAGATATAGGTTTATATGTTTACAAAAAGATTGATACTTGTCTTGACACAATAATATCCCTGTCGATTGTATGAAATATTTTAGACCAAAGTCAATGTGTTTCAATCATACATCCTTCATTATTATCTTGAAATCGTTTAGAATTGACATGGTATTCAATTTAGTTAGCTTTAGTTTATGAAATAACTTTCAAAATGCTGATAATACATTGGTTTCAATTGGGTGTGAGGAAAGTGGGATTCATCAATCCTTTCTAAATGATTATTGAATTTCACAAAACATTCCATTCTATATGTGCAGGAGACGTTTAAAGCGTTTTACGTACTATCTGCTATAAAGGTCTTAAAGAGCGAATCGTCAGAATAGCACTGAGGCAGATCTCACCTGCAGGGATAAAATAATCTATAGAAAAAATGTCATTTTTTTGATAATAGCTGAATTAGTTACATCTGCTGAAGCAACTAACTCCCTATATATAAGGTATAATAAGAAAATCATCGTGCTGACGATTCCTAAGAGAAAGATATACTTCTCAGGAAATAATGCCGCAAATAGTAGTCGACAAATATGTTTGTCAATGACATGGAAATGGCCTTTTTCTTATAAAGGTGAGCATAAAGATTTTTTCTATACCTAAAAAAATCACTAATTATAACATGGTGTTAAATTTAATAGGTAGAAAGTTAACAAATGTCTTTGCTAATGTATATTAATACGACATTAGAGATACTATTTGTTTATTTTACGTTGCATTTGTTTAGCGATTCTTATGTTTATTTACGTCTAAATCCTCCATTTTCTAACGATTTTAGGTATTTAGTACCATATTTTAGGTATAAAAGAGATATAAAATAACAATATTTAGGTATTGCATATTTATATATATATATAGCTTTGCACGATGAAAAATAAAAGATAATAAAAATCAATAATTTATTATGAAATTCAAAAACAATCTATTTGGAATTGCTGCCATGGCTCTATGCCTTGGATTAGCGTCATGTAGCGATGACGATGAGCTGCAATTTAGCCAAGCTCAAGTAACCAACTCAGAGTTAAAAACGATTCTTGAACAGAATGGTCTACATTTTGACGAACAAGGTCACTTGCTTTTAGATGAAGCAGCCAACAACTTGAAGTCACTTAATTTGTCAGGCAAGAAGATTTCTGACTACAAGGAACTCTCAGTGCTCCCTAACTTAACAGAGTTAAACCTTTCAAACAATGAATTTGGTCCAACATTTGACTTTGGAATTCTTCCTTCACAGATTAAAGTCCTTGATTTGACAGGTAATGAAATCTACGAAGTAGCTAACCTTGCTGACATCAATGAACAGACAGGTGCGGTAACTTTGAAATTAGATTTTGATAAGTTGACTCTTCCTGAAACAGCCAAATACGACTGCTACGAATTGCCAAACTATTTCCTTACAGATAAAGAAGTAGATATGAAATTAGGTGCAG
>JAHHQS010000112.1 GCA_020026285.1 Parabacteroides sp.
TGTGCTTGAACAATATCTCGCAAAAATGGGCTTTTTAAGGGACGACTAAATAGAACAGAAAAAATGTTGAATTGTTCTCTATCCCTTTCTTTTCTGGTATACTCTTCATCAATTAGATGTAATTCTTTCAGGAAAAGGAGTATATATTTATTATCCATAGTTTTACATTAAACGTTGAGTAAGCAAAACACTTTTGTATATCATTAGAAGAAAATGAAATGTAGCTTTGCGCATGACAAAACTACATTTCTTACAATATACGATTATTTGCCAAATTCAAATTTATTCCATGCCTCTAACACTAATCGTTTTGTACGGTATTCTCCATACTTTCGTATCTCATTGTCTTTAAGCACTCGGAAAGTTTCGTTAATACATCCTTCGCCACATACATCTTCAGGATCCAATATATATCTTAGATCTTCAGTGGATAATCCATAAAGATATGCAAAGATTGCGTCTAACTCAGCCTGTGCAACTGCTCGACGCTCTTCATTATAAATGAATGGCTGCATGTTGCTGAACACAGGCATTGGAAATTCATTATCGTCGAAGTAAAGGCCATTACATTCTTCCAAACGATCAAGGATTCCTGTACGGATATCATCCGTCATTTCATCATCATGCCATATTTCATCGATCCAACCATCAAGGTCATGATTGAAATAACATAACTCCACAACACGCTCAATAATCTCTACTTCTGCCCATGAAGGAATTTGTTCAGGCGTAAGCACAGGGAACTGCTTAACAAAGTTTATACTTGCATGACTTCCACCTATTTTTTGTCTTGTAACATAATCAAAAGGTATTGAACTCATTACTCCTAACAAAATCGCTCCGGGCATAGCTCCACGCTCCTCAAAAAGGAGCGTGGAGCTATGCCCAACGCCGACGGCGTTGGGAATAGGGGCACAAATGAAAGTTCGTTCATTTGTAGCATTGGTTATATCTCTAAAACCAATCAACCATTTATGTTTCCATTCCCAAAGTACACTGCCCTCTTTATCAACTTTAATAAGTCTATTCTGTACTACAGAAAGTGGTATCCAATACCATGGAATTACATGGCTTGAAGGATCTTTTATATTTTCTTCTGAAGGAGAAATGATTGAGTTAGGTCTATCGCCTTCTAGTGGCCAACATCCATAATGATGATTGTAATGCCAAATCATTTTCCCCTCATACAACGGTACGTAAGTAACATTATCCAATACAAAATTTCCATTTGCATATATGCCACCCTCATTGGATAATTGAGCATAAGTCTTAAAAAGATGTGAATCATTAGACATATGAATCATACTACCAAAATGTACCTTCCACGGATTTTCTTGCGTTGAGTCACTATATAAAATCGTAGAATTACGATAAATCTTTGCTGTCAATTCTGCATCCTTACTTGTCCTAAATACAGGACACGTCTTTGTATTTGGATTTAATCGAACGAAGTCACTTGATTGCATAGTATATATACGTCGTAGATCAAGTAGATTGTCTAAACGAGTCAGATAAAAGCCTCCGCTTACAGTTCGAGGGCGTTCTTGAGCTTTTCCTGCTGTCAATAAACAAAACTTAAACATTCTATGAATGTCAAATAAAGCTTCTCTATTCTCAAAATCATAAAGCGAAATTAAACGGTTTTCATCAATTAACGTTGAGAAGAAATCCTTATTACTATCATTAACAGCGATACCTGTAGGTAAAACTAAGCCCCATGCTTCTTTGGAGAATGTTAGACAAAGTTCAGCAAACATAGGATACAAGTCTATATCTCCTTTTGCAGTTAATGGGAATCTTTCAGAAAAACGAACAAAACGACTCATAGCTTCAGCATTAGCCAATGCTTCTTTATAAGCAGCAAACAATTTAGGATCAGTAGAATGTAGATTAGCAATAGCACGCTTCCTCTGTGCTGCATTGCCAGCATTCACAATATCAGCACGTCCTTGACTCTCAAACCATTTTTTATCTTCTACTTTAATTTTATCCCAAGGTGGATTTCCGCACATTACGTCAAATCCCCCACCATCAGCAAACACTTCAGGAAATTCAACACACCAATGGAAAAAGGAATGTTCGGTTGCTATTTGCTCTACTTCCTTTTTGAAAAGAGTTGTCAACGGTTCAAAATCTTTTTCTTCCTGATCAAGATGTTTGATTTCCTCCAACGCATGATAAACTGTTCGTGTAAATGGTACAGGAGGAAATTTTGTGAAACCTTGCTCATCCACAATTAAATGTAAATCATCTTTACTATATTCTTTATAGAAAGAATAGGTATAGATATCACAAGCACGACGCAGGCATTCCACACGTGGAGAGACCATCAGGTCCTCCCACCGACGTTTCTTTGTTACCTCCTCGAGCAAAGTGTTTTCTGGCATGGCTGCAATCTCTCTTACTTTTGATGCCAGGCCTATCTGTTCACTATCAATGTTGGAAATCTTAAAGTCATTAGAAAATAATGTCATCTGAACACTACTGGCTGCACCATCTTTCAACAAATTAATATCATCCAGTGCTTCCTTATTTAACTCCCTAACCTTTTTCAAGACTTCTTTATTATCATCTTTCGCTTTGAAAGCTTCTTTTGGAACACCATCTAAAAGTGAATCTAAATTAGCTACGCCTACAACAGAGTTACCACAACGAACATGATGATCCAAGAAAGATAATGGTTTACCTGCACAATAACCTTCAATCCACAATACTACTTTACAGAGTTCTACGGCATCGGGGTTATAGTCAACAGCATATACACACTTCTGAATGACCTCACGTAAGGCTTGGCGGTATTCCAAAGACACAGGATTGTCCTCTCCTGTTCGCAGAGTACAGACATACCAAGCGATTGTTCTTGCCATTGCTAAAACAATATGACCAGAACCAGATGCAGCATCACAGACTTTCATTGAAAGCAAAGATTTTACCTGTTCTTCTGCAGTCTTGTATTGAGCAATACGCTCCTTAATAACAGGTTCCAATGTGGTACGTATCAAACTTTGTACCAAGTCTGGACGAGTATAGTATGAACTTGTGCTTTGACGGTCTAAACCACCCACGAAACCAAATTTCCAATCGCCATCCGCAACTGCAGATTGAATGAAAGGTCGCATTTCAAGAATGCCTTCATAAACAGAACCGAATTCCTCAACATCCAAAGAAGAATAATTGATCTTCACACGCTGACCTCTTTCATCGGTGAACTCATTCAAAGCAGAAAATGCTTTCAATAAATCGTCATTACAGATTTTACAACGCTTTAAGAAATGCAATGTTTCATCATTAAATAAGACACCACCCAATGGTTTGATATTCAACTGCTCTCCAAACTCTCCGTTCTCGAAGAGCTTGAAAGTTTCCATCAGTCCTTCCCATAAATCACAGTATTCATGTCTGTGAAGATAGCTTAACTCTGAAAGTCCACGTAAACGACTGGCTGCATAATACTGTTTGTATATATCTTGAGATTTGCAGAGCGGTTTATAGTCTTTATTTTTGGGGTCATCAGGTATTTGATAAACCAAATTACGATCTTCAATGATGAATAGGAAAAGCAGTCGATATATGAAGTGGATCAATTCTTTATTGAGGACATCAGCATCGATGTCACCATCAGTAATAGCTTTTCTAAGTTCATCATTTCCTTGTCCATTAGTTCGCAGTGCTGAATTTCCAAGGATATCCATGGTTCTCTGAACGGCAGTTGACAACCCATTACGAATACGATTTCCACTTTCAATACTCATGTTGAACCACTGCTCCAAAAAACAGGGAACATCACCAGAAGAATGAAAACGTGAAGCGTGAATCAAACGGAACATTAAACAAAATTCCGTGTACTTATCTTCTTCCAACATACGCTGTAAGTCAAACTCTATATAGGTCAGCTTAACCAGCTGACCAGAGTTACGAATCAAACGTATGACATGACCGTTGCTAATAATGCCATAAACATTTTCGGTAGAATTCAAATATTCGAGCATAGTAGCATGTGCAGAACGTTTCTTTTGAGAACCCTTCACTCTCACGTCCAAAGAACACTTATCAAGTGTGCCGTTTGTTTCTTCTGAAACCTTATCACCTATCACGATTAATGGAAGGTTATTGACATTCAGACACAAATAATTTATGTCAAAAGTCTTTCCGGCAGCTTCTACATATGAACTTTGTTTATCTATATCATAATCAAGACTGACAAACAAACGTTCCATTAAGTCACGTGCCTTTCGTGTTCCATAAGGATCTCGTGCAGAACTACGTTCTTTGTAAAAGTTCCAATCATTACGTAATGAACTCCAGACATAATCAATGGCCGAAGAAGTGCTTATATCTAGCCCAAAATCTTGTTGGCGATTACCAACCATATTTTCGTCCTGTTCAATATTTCGAAGGATATCATCTGAAAGAAGATGTCCATAAACATGTATACTTGTATAGTCCATATTCCCTTATCTTTTTGGAATAAATAAATATGCTGCAATAACATCCATCGGAAGTACAGGTTCCACAACCTGGTATTCAGTAGATTTTATATACGTGCGGTATTGTGTAAAAGCGTCAACCAAGTGCGCAGCTCGTTCGAGAGCAATGTCATCAGTATGCAGACGTAGACTTTCTTCATCATTGATCCACTTCACTGCATTGGTAAACAAACGTTTCTGAGAAGTCAAATCAATACTTCCACTTGCTTCAGATTTCAAGAAAAGTTCACCAGCTTCATCCTGTGTAAGAAAATCATGATTCTCAATTTTTCCACGATAGCCGATGAATATCATTTCTTCACCTACCAATTCATGGTCAAACTGTTTTTTATCTCGAATGACACTACGTACACGCATTAATAGAATGGTTGTCGTAGTCAAAACTGACGGTGTCTCCATAACCAATGCTCGACAAGCTGCCAATTCACCCCCATTCACGGAATCATTAACGACAGCTCGGCTAATATCTTCGACAAAAATATGATTACGACCTATATACATGTAATGTTTAGGGGTCGGTGAAGCAAAGGAAATGTGCACCATCCTATTCTTGTCCTGGTTAGCTTCAAAGTAATGGCGCAAATTGGCTGGAAGTTCCAACAAAGAAAAACTGTAGCACAAATCTTTGTCCTTCTTGACATTAACATTTGCCTGCTTTAATTGCTCGACAACAAAATCGCAAGTATCTTGTACGCCACCAATTACCCTTCGAGCTTCTTCCAGAGACGCAGTCATGCGTGTCGGATCCATTTGTTTGTTATTATGCGCAAAATAAGTATGAGAGATTCTCTCATTCTCTTCCATGCGTTTTAACTGGATATCCCTTTCTTTCTGCTGTTCCTTCATCCATTCAGAATCGTCGTCAAACAACGACAACTGCATATAATCCGCTTGCGTAGGTGCCTTTGCGTCAAATATTCGTTGCATGATGGTTTCCATCAATGTAGAATCGTTATCCGCTATAGGAAGGTAAACACCCAATTTCTTTCGGATTTCTTCTTGTTTCTTATACAGAACATTCAGAACAATGTCATCTACTGGATTATTCTTTGAATGCAAAGTAGAGACCAATACACTTGGTGCTGTCTGACCAAATCGGTCGATACGCCCATTACGCTGTTCCATGCGGTTAGGATTCCAAGGCAAATCATAATGAATAACCGCTTCAAAACCTTGTTGCAAGTTAACGCCTTCAGAAAGACAGTCTGTACAAACTAACACGTGTTGCTGTTCACGAGAAAGTTCGTCAATCTTAATCTTACGTTCTTCATCGGATAAGCGACTGGTCACAGTACCTACAACCATCTTCTTATAGATTTTTTGGTTAGCCAAATGCTCACGAATATATTTACCTACATATTCTGCAGTCTGTATATATTGACAAAAGACGATTGGGTTCATTCCACTATTTAAAGCGAAGCGGACAATATCCAAGGCTTGTTTTACTTTTTCGTCTCCATCAGAAGATTTAATATCTTCTAATTGTTGTATAAACTCGCGAAATTGACGCTTATCTGAGGCATTAGATTTTTCCAAAGCTTCAGGTACAATATCATCAGCATTGAGTAGGTCTTTCAAATGGTCGTTGAATACATATACTTTTTGTGACTCGTCATCAACATTACATTCTGAAAGATCGGTATCAACCTTATCTATCTTATTTTGAAGCATACTTATGCCTGATTCCGGGCTGGACATCACTCCTCGCATAAGCGCTAGCAAGTCCCAATAAATATATCGTTGTTTGCGCTTATCTTCCGAACTGACCTTTTGAATGCCGCTTTTAATATACTGAATGAGCTGCTCTAACAGATTGCGATATGCCGGTGCATATTTATATTCTTCATTATCAATATAAACTCTCTCCGGGAATACAACTTCATTACCTAAATAATGCTTAATGTCTGCTCGACGACGCTGTACGAAATAATGAGACAGTTCTTCACGTTCTTTGGCACTCTGTAGTTCAAACTTTTCGAATCTTGAATTTAAGAGTCCAATTAAGGATTGGAACTCCTCTGTTTGGCCACTGTGTGGAGTCGCAGTAAGTAATACCAACTGTTGATTTTCCTTTTCGGACAAGTCTCTCAACAAACTATAACGTTGCTGCTGGTTGCGATTGGCACCTGCAGGCTTTGCACAAGTATGGGCTTCATCCACGATAACAAACTCTGGGCAATGGTCCAGGAATATACCACGACGATTGTCTTGCTTCACAAAGTCTATGGAAATCACGAGGAAGGGAATGTCACGAAATACATTCTGGTCAGGACGTAACTGTTTTTCCAATCGGCTGATTGTTGACGAACGAACGATTTCTGCATTCAAACCAAACTTGTCTTTTATTTCATTTTGCCATTGTTCACATAGGTGTGGTAAGCAGACCACGGCAAATCTCTTGATTTCACCACGATCCAGTAACTCTTTGGCTATCAACAAGGATTCCAACGTCTTACCAATACCTACGTCATCTGATATTAGAAGACGGATCTTTTCTTGCTTTAATGCCAATATTAGAGGTACCATCTGGTAAGGTCGTGGCTCAAATGAGAGTCGACCTAAGCATTGAAATGGTCCTGCAATATCGCGAAAAGAGAGGCGACAAGCATTGTATAATACCTTAGCTGCAGATTTATAACTATGTACACCCACGTCTGTAGCCGTAGGACGTTGAAAGTCATAAGACTGAATTTTCAAATTATCGCCATATAAAGGCAAATATAGACCTACCTTTTCGGCATCTGTTCCTCCAAGGGGCTTAATAACTAGCAAGTCGTTGTTTTGGGACTGCTGTACTACCCAAGGCCGACCTCTAAATTCAACTAATGTTCCTGTTTTAAAATCCATTTGTTATCAATTTATTGGAGTAAACAAATCCGAATTTTCTTCTATAAAATCTTCTAACGGTGTAGCATAATGCCATGAAAGCACTACGTAACCAGCATTTTCTAAAGCTTCTCGTTTCAATACGTCATCTTCTTGAACCTCAAATCTGTCGTGAGGAGTTCCATCACAGAAGACGACAATTCTATCCCCGTACTGAAAATCGGGCTGCACATAATATAAGTTAGGAAACTTTGGTTGTGCCTTATCCGGCAAACGAAGACGATGTTCATAAAGGTACTTTAGAAATTCATATTCCGTTGAACTGTTATGGTCGCGAGCCGCTTCGAGTGCCCAATATTGATCATCATAACTTAATGATTGTCCAACATGGTGAACTTCGATAGTGGCGTCTTTCATTATTTTGAGTGCATTGTAAATCTCTCTGATATCAATCTGCTGATGATAAGGCTGATTATAATAATTAAGTAGATTACTATAGTCCGCAGGAAGAAGTTCTTCCAATTCTTCTTGTGAATATTCAGGCTTGTCAAAGCAAATTTCGTATGCTCTATTTACAACAGCTCTATAGCTCTCTGGTTCTTTCACAAATCTGTCAAGAACACCAAGAGAACCTTCGGCATTTTCATAAATTAGGATATTTGGCACATCCAATTCACCCATCACGTCGGCCCCAATTTCGCTTCCTTCTACCTGGAAAACGTCTTCGATTGCCTGTTTAAACGCATATAAGAAAGTACGAACAGCAGCAGCATCCTTCAACATTAATGCCTTCAATGGTTGAATATATATGGCATTAGCTGTACTTTCAGCAAACAGTTTGACAAATTTAGCACGATCATAGGCTTCCGGATTCTGTCCTTTATTAGCCTCTCGGTGTTTCAATTCATCGTTACTGATCCAATCGCCTGTCTTTGTGTCGAATGTAAATCCGTTACCATTCTTATCATTTCTCGACTCCAAAAAATAGGTCAATCTACATGAAGGAATATATCGAATATTGGCAAGATGACTTCCTTGGCTTAATAATTCGCTTTCGCAGATTGCCTTTGGGTCATCACAAGCAAAATAAGTCTTCACTTGATAGAACTTACGATTACGTTCCTCTTCCTGACAGGTAATCTTTTCTTCCTCTTGAGCTATCATGTCTTGTGCTTCAATGCAGGTGCCAGGAATTAATTTTGCTGTGCCATCCAAAGATTCTCCTGTTATAATATCAGTATGATGCGTACTATTCTCCTGATCCTTATATATTACACCTGTTTTAGGATTGTAAAAGAATTTATGTGGAGACACATCTGTGGAAATCATCATTCTCGTTACTCTGAATTTACCACCATTATTATAGATGATGTTCTGCGGACCGAATTCACTCAAAGCCAAGAATTTAGGACGACTCAGATACTCAACTCTGTCATTCTTATATTGAAGCATGGCACGTTGTGGCAGCTTTGTAAAGTTATATCCAGGAAGGAAACCCTCACTCGCCAAATAACGATAAGGATAAAATTCATTTTCTTCCTTATTACGTCCCAAATTGATACCTAAAAGAGTTTCTCTCTGGTTAATAGCACGACGTTCCTTCAGCAGGGCATTTTGGCGCTCAGTAGTATTCTCACCATATACATGGTTTCTTGTAATATGCTGTGCTTCTTCAATCTGTGTCTGAGCTTCTATATATAGCGCACGCCAACGGTTTAAAGACTTGTTAAAATCGTATTCATACGCATCGATTATTCCATCAATCCAACTATCAGTGAACCACCTTGGATTTTCAACATTGATTCTATTGGCGAGGAAAGTGTCAGTAACAACCTTTTTGAATATGGCTTTAACTTCTTGTTTTCTCTCATTTGAAAGTTGAAGATGAATACGAACCTCATCCTTTAGAGTGATGTTATGTATATCATCATAGTTTACTAACTGTGCAATACCTTCAGATAACTGTGGTATTGGACAAATAGACAAAATAGTAGAATGCAGATGGGTACGGAAAAGTTCTTCGTTGATAAGTTCCATACGAGGGGCCTTCACTTCACCTTTAACCATCTTTTCGGGATGATTCAAGTAATAGTTTTCATGAGAATTTCGCGGACGACAGTAAGTATAGACTAAAGCAGCCTGACCACTACGACCGGCACGTCCTGCACGCTGTGTATAATTAGCAGGTGTAGGTGGAACGTTTCTCAAACCAACAATGGATAAGTCTTTTATGTCAATACCCAATTCCATTGTAGGAGAGCAATAAAGAATAGGGAAATTACCTTCTCTAAATTCTTGTTCCCTTTGTTCTCTATCTTCCTTCTGAACCTGACCTGTATGATCTTTAGCTTCAAGATTCACTTCTTGAAGAGGAATACTTTGGTAAAAATGTTGAAAATATCTATTAGGTTTGTTGACAAACGTATTTTCCCCCTTTAGCGTACGAATACGTATCATGTCACGGTGAATATTTTCCATATCCCCTTTACACCAAAGGAACTGATTATATTTTACCTGATATAGACCCTGTTCAGATTTTATGTAATTGCCCAGCACGTTGAACAACGACTCCATATAGTCGATGTACTCTTTTTCTGTAGTAAGGTGCCTATTCGCATTTGCTGAAAGATAGTCACGTACAAAAGTAGAAAGTTTACTTCGATAACCACCGCTCTCATATTTACGTTTACGATTGACACGAGGTTTTACCAGGAATAATTCACTGTAAGTCTCTATTTCGTCGTTTTCATCAAGTGTCCATGGTTTCTTCAAATTATCACGTACCTTCTTCATAAGGTCCTTTACCGCCGAAAGAGTTCGGTCAGAGCTATCAATACAAAGCTTATGTCTAAAATAATCAAGAATTTGTATAATAAACTCCTCTTTCTGTTCGTCAGTAAGTCCTTCTAATTCGGGAACATCGTACAAACGCTCACATCCGTTTTCTCCAGTAATTTCTTCATGCAGGTACTTATAATCTATTCTTAGGAGTGCACAATCCTCGAGGTTTGGCATGATTACAGACCAGTTACCAGCCAAGTCATCAAATATGATGGTTGACAAATAGTTCGTCATTATCTCTTCTACATCCTTTACAGCATGTCCTCTCAAATTTAGATACTTTGAATAATCTTCAAGTTTAAGACCTAAATTTTCAAATACAAGTCGAGCGATTCGAGAACTATCAATTTCTCGATCTGCAGATTTAACCGCATTCCATATAGCAGAACGAACCTTACCTATTCGTACGAAATCATTAAAATGTCCAGCTTGAAGAGCTGCGTCCTGTCGAGCGTCGACAAATGTCATCACCTTTCTGTCAGATTCATCTACTCCGAGCATTTTCATGATGTTGACGTTCTCATATGAAAGCACTGTAGTAGCCGTACTTCTGCCCTCACCTCCGATCTTAGCCAATTTAGACCATTCAGATTGTTTGCCCTTATATACAGCGTGTGCTGTAGGGTCATACATTAATGGTGATGGAACGTATATGGCTTCCATGTATTCAATATCCTCCATTGGTGGATCAAATGACGCAAATCCCGACTGATTGACGTAAATTAATTTAGGAATACGTTCTTCGAAATTCTTCTTCAGTTTCCTTCCCTTCTTAGTCGTAGTTAGCCAATCATCTGGAATGTCGTCTGAATTTATATCTAACATGAATTCCGAGGCGGATTCTCCCTTATTAGGGATTATAATATATCCGTCAGTAACAGCGGTATCATCATCTGTTACAATACGACCGTCAAAATTCCTTGGTTGGATTCTATTATTTGCCTGATCAAACTTCACAACATAGAACTCATGTCCGCTAATTCGACTGAAGACCAAAGGATAATACATGACTTTGACTTCGCCATGTGAAAGTTCATCACAATAAAGGTTCTCTTTTACTGAAATTCTTCTCGAACTATATGGTTCAATCGTCGCATACACATTTCCTGTTTGTGCTATGAACTGATGAATTTTATAAGGTAAAACATTTTCCTTATTGTTAGTATTGAAGCTGTTGCACCAATCCAAAACATCAAGAATATGTTTTATGCACTTGTCCTCAGATACATCTATTTGAGCACTTAGCTTCTTTGCAATCTTTTCAATAGAAACAGGATCACCACGGAAATATTTTTTCTCTTGTTTACTCCATTTTAAAGCAATATTTTGCTCAATCCATATCGCTGTAGGATATTTCTTTATGTCCTCTAAACAATCAGTCTTTTTAACTCCAGACTTAATCGCTTGACACAGCATTGCCTCTGTTGGCTCTTCCTCTGATAGACCAATTGTCAGGGTTTCGTCTATGACCTGATCCTTTGAATAGTTGGAACCAAAAATACATGATGCTACTTCTGCAACTTTTTCGCGCTGTTCAGCGTAGGTCATTGTTTCATCAGCTACCATAGTTGCCGATGTACCAAAGCAAAGCACATGTCCAGAAGCCTGAGATTTAATACGGCGTATTAGAAACGAAACATCACTTCCCTGCATGCCTCTATAGGTATGCAGTTCGTCAAAAACTAAATAATGTAGGTTGTCCAAGAAACACTTACGAAGTCCTTCCTCATTACCAGCACGAGTCATTAACAGCTCGAGCATCATATAGTTAGTCAAAATGATGTTTGGAGGTGTCTCTTGCATTTTAGAACGAACTTCTTCATTCTCCTGTCCTGTATACTTACCAAAGGTAAAAGGACATGGACGACCAGCTGCTTCTTCGAACGTCATTTTATAGCGGTTCAACTCTTCCCACTGTGAATTGATTAACGCATTCATAGGGTACACAATAATGGCCAATGTCTTTTCTTTGCAACTCGCTTCGTGCTGCAAAATATAATTAAAGATGGTAGCCATAAATGTTCTTGACTTACCAGACCCTGTACCAGAGGTTACAATGAATTCTTTATCCTGACAGCCTAATTCAATAGCTTCCTGCTGGTGCTTGTAGAAATTATTCGAAAAAAACAATTCCAAGTCCTTATGAATAGGCAATCCTTGCGTAATCATGTCTTTAACACCAATTCCCTGCTCGAAATTAGGATTAAATTGAATCAATGCCTGTGGCCAAAGTTCTTCTTGTTTAATAGATTCAGCCACCTTTTCTTTAATTCGTTCATCCTTTATGGTGACAAAACTTTCCAGATAACTCTTGTAGCTGTCTTTAAGCCTATTATATAATTCTATTATATTCATCTTTGAAAGGTTTATGTGAATAACTTCAGCTAATTAGCTGAAGAATGAATTAAGTCTTTTGCATCTATCTTTAGTAGTTGGGCTATTTTCATCAGTACATCCAATGATGGCTGTGACTTATTAGTACACCATTTAGATACAGTCGCTGGATTTTTACCAAGTTGTTCTGCTAACCACTTGCTTGTTTTCTTACTTTCAACAAGTGCTATCTTTATTCTATTGATATCCGCCATAAGTATTAAATTTATTTGCTTAAAACGCAAATATAATTATTTAAATTAAATAATCTGGTAAAATATCTGAGTTTTTTACGGGCAAGGATTTTAACAATATCAACAAAAAAAAGAGAGGCAATAGCCCCTCTTTAATCGTCATAAATTTCCAAATGTAACTCTCCTGACAGTCAATGAATAAGTATCAGTTATTTTCCATTCAGGATCTTCCATATCATCTTCACACCCCCAATCCTCAGGATCCTCATTTTCTCGGAAGGAATCGGTTTCAAACTCTACTAACTTATCATATATTTCTGTGCTCCACTCTGGAAATAATTCTTCTAAGGTTTCAAAGGAATCGGCTGCTGAAGGATGTTTGGAAACAAATTCTTTATAACGTTCGTACAATGAGTTCGGCATTACAGCGTCCCATTCTT
>JAHHQS010000113.1 GCA_020026285.1 Parabacteroides sp.
AAGACCCCAACATTAAAAGTGTTGTGCTCTACCAGCTGAGCTAGCGAATCATCTTCTTGCATTACTATCGGAATGCGGTTGCAAAGGTAGAGATATTTTTTTATTCTGCAATAGTTTCAACGAAAAAAATCTCTTTTTTATTCATTTTTTTCAGAAAACACCTTTTACAAAGGTTTCAATCTCCTTTTGAAACCTCTTCTTCCTTTATTTCCGTTATAGTTGTAGGAATAGGATTTCCTTCCATCAAAATAAATCTTTTATAATACGACAAACATAGTGTTGTCAGTGGCAATGCAACAATTAATCCAATAAATCCTAATAATGTACCCCAAATAGATAAAGACAAAAGAATAATAGCGGGATTTAATCCCATTGCCTTTCCCATGATTCTTGGTGTCAGGAATAAATCCTGAATGGCTTGAACTATACCTAAAACCAATAAAGACAGACCAAACAATATCCAGAAATTTTCTCCTGTTTCGGCAGAACGTAACAAGCTTAATAAAGCCATAGGAATTAATCCTAATGTCTGCAAATATGGTATCAGATTCAGAAAACCAATGAATAATCCCAAAGTAACGGCCAAAGGAAAATCTATAATCTTGAAACCAATAGCCAGCAATACTCCTACACAAAGAGCAATCAACGATTGTCCTCGAAAATAACGGTTCATATTTGTTTCAACATCTTCAGCCAGCTGACTGATAAATGGTCTATAGCGACTAGGTATTAAACGAAGCCATCCATCCATTATCTTTTCATAATCTAACAGAATAAAAATAAAATACAAAAAGATTACAAAGACGATTGTTACACTTACCAAAACAGAAAACGTATTAGTCAGCAAAGTCCAGGCTCTAGGTGCAATCTGTTTGATGGCTTGCAGTATGTTTTCCTTATTTATGATCTGTTTTATAGATTCCGGGTCTATACTGTTTTCCAAATATTGAATCCAGCTATCAGGTATAAATGGTATTCTTTGAGCATGATTATAATTATTCAATAAATAAAGTAATTTTTCCGTTTCTTCTGAAATAGAAGGTATAACCATGATAGTCAATAATGCAAATATTACACCAATCATGATTAATAAGGTCAGAATAGACAATATTCTACTCTTTAATTTCAATTTATACTGAAAGAATTTAACAAAAGGCTGACACATATATGCCATCAACCAAGCTATTAAGAATGGTAATAAAGCATTTCTCAACACTAATAATAAATATATTATCAGTACAAAAAATCCTATACCTAATATAAGACGTACCAGTCTGTCGAAGGTAAAAGGTTTATTAAACATCGAATCCATAATTATTTCTATCTTTGTTTTTCACAAAGGTAACATATAAGGTTTAACTAAATAATGAGACATTATAAAATATTACTTATTGCAACATTAATTTTTTACCATTTATCGGCTTTCGGACAAACATCTGCCAAATCCACAGCCCTTCTGAAACAGGAAGGCATGGAACATGCCTCTTTTTCGTATATCGTTGAAGATATATCTACAGGTAAAGTTATGACTAGTTTTCAACCCGACCTACAAGTTACACCTGCATCGGTATTGAAATTGATAACAACTGCTACAGCACTTGAATTATTAGGCGAAGATTATCGTTACCCTACAACAGTTCTATACGATGGTTATATAGAAAATGGTATTCTTAATGGAAATCTTTATATAAAAGGCTCAGGAGATCCTACCCTTGGTTCAACTCATTTTGAACCAAACTCGAAAAACTTCATCGACGAATGGAGAAATGCAATTCTACAATTAGGAATAAAAACAATCAAAGGTTCTATAATTGCCGATGAAAGTATTTTTGATACAGAAGGCATTTCCATGAAATGGGTCAGAGAAGATTTAGGCAGTTATTATGGAGCTGGAAGTTATGGCATTTCCTTTCATGACAATCTGTATTCTCTTTATTTAAATAGTAGTTCTATTGGGACACGTCCTAAAATAGTTCAAACAGATCCTGTTATCAAACTGGATTTTCATAATTATTTAAAAACAGCCAATGTAAGAACAGATAGCTGCTATATTGTAGGTATGCCTTTTTCTACCGAACGTTATTTATATGGAGTAGTTCCTGCCAACCGCCAAAAATACAGATTAAAAGGAGATATACCTGATCCTGCTCTTTTTTTAGCCAAATATTTCCAACAAATCTTGAAAAATAGTGGTATTACTATTCAAAAAGGAGCTTCCTGTTATCGGATCTTACAAGAAAGAAATCTATGGAAACCGGGGAAACAAACCAAAATCATAACAACTTATTCACCTACATTGAAACAGATTGTTGAAAAGACAAATCATGTCAGTCATAATCTGTTCGCTGATGCACTATTAAAAACTATCGGACTCAGATATTCAAATGGAAGAAAAAATATCTTATCTTCTTTTGGTAAAGGATTAGAAGTATTAAAAGACTATTGGAATAAAAAAGGACTGGATATTTCTTCTCTAACAATGGTTGACGGAAGTGGTCTGGCACCTGCGAATAAAGTAACAGCAAATCTTTTAAATGATTTGCTTATATATATGAGTAAATCTAAACATGCTTCTTCATTTATTAATTCTCTACCCAAAGCCGGTATAGAAGGTTCTGTTCGAAATTTCATGAAAGAAACTCCTCTGACAGGCAAAGTATTTTTAAAAAGCGGAAGTATGAGCGGCGTGAAATGTTATGCAGGTTATGTGAAAAATCAAAATAAAACTTTCAGCATAGTTGTTCTTACAAACAACTACACCATGAACGGACGTTCTCTTAATAAACGACTGGAGAAATTTATTATAAGCTTATTCAACTATAAATAATTAAAATAAAACAATTTAACTTATTATTCCATATTTATAAGGTAATAAAGTTAATTATCAATTAATAATCGTATCTTTGTTGCCAAAATAACACATTTTTAATGTATTAATCCGATGAATTTTGTAGAAGAATTAAAATGGCGCGGAATGGTACATACCATGATGCCTGGCACAGAAGAATTACTTGAAAAAGAAATGGTAACTGCTTATTTGGGTACTGACCCTACAGCAGATTCACTGCATATTGGTCACTTATGTGGCGTAATGATGTTACGTCATCTACAACGTTGCGGTCATAAACCATTAGCTTTGGTTGGAGGTGCTACTGGTATGATTGGTGATCCATCAGGTAAATCACAAGAACGTAACCTGCTGGACGAAGAAACATTGCGTCATAACCAGGAATGTATAAAAAAACAGTTGGCTAAATTCCTGGATTTCGAGTCAGATGCTCCTAATCGTGCAGAATTAGTAAACAACTACGACTGGATGAAAGACTTCTCGTTCTTAGATTTTGCACGTACAGTTGGTAAACACATCACAGTAAACTACATGATGGCTAAAGATTCTGTACAGAAACGTTTGAACGGAGAAGCTCGTGACGGACTTTCATTCACCGAATTTACTTATCAGCTGCTTCAAGGATATGACTTCCTTCATTTATATGAAACTAGAGGTTGCAAACTTCAGTTAGGTGGTTCTGATCAGTGGGGTAATATGACAACAGGAGCAGAATTAATCCGTCGTACAAATGGAGGTGATGTATATGCTTTAACTTGTCCGTTAATTACTAAAGCTGATGGTGGTAAGTTTGGTAAAACTGAATCAGGAAACATCTGGTTGGACCCACGTTATACTTCTCCTTATAAATTCTATCAGTTCTGGTTAAATGTTAGCGATAGCGATGCTGAACGTTACATCAAAATCTTTACATCTCTGGAAAGAGAAGAAATAGAATCATTAATAGCTGAACATCAACAAGCTCCTCACTTGCGTTCATTACAGAAACGTTTGGCTAAGGAGGTTACTATCATGGTTCACTCTGAAGCAGATTACGAAGCTGCTGTTGAAGCATCTGGTATTTTGTTCGGCAACGCAACATCTGATGCATTGAAGAAGTTGGATGAAGCAACATTGTTAGATGTATTCAATGGTGTTCCTCAGTTTGAAGTTTCAAAAGAAGATATAGCTACAGGTGTTAAAATTATTGATCTTTGTACAGAAAAAGCGAATGTATTTTCTTCAAAAGGAGAAATGCGTAAATTAATCCAAAATGGTGGTGTTAGCTTGAACAAAGAAAAAGTGACAGATATTGATATGACTGTTACTTCTGAACATTTATTAGATGGTAAATACCTTCTTATTCAACGTGGTAAGAAAAATTATTATTTATTGATAGTAAAATAATAAAGAAAATATTTGCAAGATTGAAACCTAGTTTCTATCTTTGCAGTGCTTTTTAACAAAGCATCGGATTGTCTCATGGTGTAATGGTAGCACTACAGTTTTTGGTTCTGTCTGTCGAGGTTCGAATCCCCGTGAGACAACTCAACAATCCTAGAAACCTCTTGTTATTGTATGATAGCAAGAGGTTTTTTATTTTATATTATAAATACCCTACAAACAGTATTCTTTTATTAAATTTGCCTTACAACAAAATCAATATAAAATGAAAACATGTAACAAATGGTTTATCCTTTTCATCTGTACAATTTTTTCTTTCAATTTATATGCAGGTGATAAAAGTAGTTTCTTAAAAAAACAGTTCACAACAAAAAGTGGTTATAAACTGAATTATCGTATCTTATATCCTTTAAATTATTCTCCGGAAAAAGAATACCCTCTAATTTTATTCTTACATGGAGCTGGTGAAAGAGGAGATAATAATGAAGCCCAACTTACTCATGGTGGAGATATGTTATCTTCTTATGAAAATCAATCTAAATATCCCGCTATTATCATTGCTCCTCAATGTCCTAATAATGAAACTTGGGCTCCTATCACATCTTTCTGGAATGAATTTCCTCAACAGGCATCCATAACTCCTGCTATGAAAGCCGTAAAAGAGATGGTTGATAACTACATTGCAAAAGGAATAGTAAATACCAAACGTATTTATGTAACAGGATTATCAATGGGAGGAATGGGAAGTTATGACATTGTTTGTCGTTTTCCAAACTTCTTTGCTGCAGCTACACCTATTTGCGGAGCCATAAATACAAAACGTTTGGAAAACTATAAAGGTAAAACAGCTTTCAGTCTTTATCATGGTAGTGCAGACCAAGTTGTTAATACTCAATTTTCAAGAGATGCTTATTCTATATTGAAAGGAAAAAATATAGAAATCCGTTATAAAGAATATCCAGGAGTAGATCACGGAAGTTGGAACAATGCTTTCGCAGAACCAGATTACCTAAGCTGGATGTTTGATCATAGTTTGTAAATTACCAATAAATAAAACCGAGAACGCCGCACGCAATTAAAGCTATTCCTAAAATGAAATAGAAAATGCGTGCGCCGTTACGGCCCAA
The DNA here is from genome assembly GCA_020026285.1 of Parabacteroides sp. The sequence goes on from JAHHQS010000113.1 coordinate 5,359, forward strand.
CCGTCTGACAAAAGTTTTAGCTCCATCTGTTTCGAAATACCAATCAAAATTAAATATTGAGGCTGTTATCGAAAAGATTCCTAATAATATGAATAGAACTAATATAAAATATTCAGAAGGTTCCATACTTTAATTTATTTCACTTCTACAGTTCTTGTTCCATCTGGATTTTCTGTGATAGTTACATCCACAACATCACCAGGTAATAGTTCTTCAACCTTTTCAGGCCATTCAATAAAGCAAAGTGCGCCACTATAGAAATAATCTTCTGTACCTATATCTTCAGCTTCACTCAACTTATTTATACGATAAAAATCGAAATGATAGATTAATTCGCCAGTTTCTGCTGAACGATATTCATTAATAATTGCGAAAGTAGGACTGTTGATAACATCATCAACACCTAACTCTTCACAAATGGCTTTAATAAAAGTTGTTTTTCCAGCTCCCATGTTTCCATGAAAAGCAAAAACTGTACGATCATCCATGCCGCCTATAAATTCTTTGGCTGCGTCACGAATTGTATCTAAATTCTTAATTTGAATCGTTTGCATATTCTTATTTTTAGTTATCTGCAAATATAAAGAGAATGCTATAAAAGCACAATAGTACTATTAAATAGATCTTTTAATTTTTAGGTTCCAATGTTATAAATGGTATTAACATTTCTTCCATTGAAATACCTCCATGTTGAAAAGTATTTCTATAATAAGAAACATAATAATTATAATTGTTAGGATAAGCAAAGAAATGCTGATTGGTAGCAAATATATATTTACTACTCAAATTAGGTGAAGGAAGTCCAACCTTTTCCGGATGTCGTATTTCATATACTTCTTTAGGATTATAATTTAAATTCTTCCCTACCTTATAACGTAAATTAGTATTTGTATTTCTATCACCTATTACTTTAACAGGAGCATCAACACGAATAGTTCCATGATCAGTTGTAACAATCACTTTATAACCAGTTTTTGCTATACGTTTAAATAATTCTAAAGTAGTAGAATGTTGAAACCATGAACGAGTCAAACTTCTATATGCAGCTTCACTTTGAGCTAATTCACGAATCATCTTACTTTCTGTTCGAGCATGTGAAAGCATATCTACAAAATTAAGAACAACTACATTCAACTGATTTTTCAACAAGGAAGGGATCATTCCTAATAATTTCTCACCATATAGAGAATCATGAACCTTATTATAAGAAAATGTATATTTCTTACGAAAACGATCTATCTGTGTTTGAATGAATGGTGCTTCATTTAGATTCTTTCCCTCTTCACTTTCTTCATCAACCCATAACTCAGGAAACATCTTTTCAATTTGTATGGGCAATAAACCTGAAAAAATAGAATTACGAGCATATTGAGTTGCCGTTGGCAAAATACTATAGTATAAACTTTCATCGAAAGTATAAAATTCAGCCAACAAATCCTTTACAACCCGCCATTGATCAACTCGAAAATTATCAATCAAAATGAAAAACACTTTTTCTCCTTTATCAAGCATAGGAAATACTCTTTTCTTAAATAAATCCGGACTCATCAAAGGACGTTTATCAGGATTATTTATCCATGATTCATAATTTTTCTTTACAAACTTACCAAAGGCATTATTAGCTTCCTCTTTTTGCATCAATAGCATGTCCTCCATTTGAACATTACTACTTTCCAGCTCAAGTTCCCAATAGATTAATTTCTTATATACCTCCATCCAATCATCAGTTGTCAACGAATCATTTATCTGCATACCAATTTTTGCAAATTCCTGTTGATAACCTTCGGTTGTTGTCTGAGATATAATCACATTTTTATGTACATTTTTCTTTATGGATAGTAACAACTGATTTGGATTGACAGGTTTAATCAGGTAATCAGCAATTTTATTACCTATAGCCTGATTCATAATACTCTCCTCTTCACTTTTAGTAACCATCACAACAGGTGTACTTGGTGCTATTTCCTTAATATAAGACAAAGTCTCCAATCCTGTCAAGCCAGGCATATTTTCATCCAAGAAAATAATGTCAAAACTTGATTCACGACAACAATCAATTGCATCCTGGCCACTAATTACTGGAGTTACTTCATATCCTTTTTCCTGAAGAAATAAAATATGCGGCTTCAACAAATCTATTTCGTCGTCCGCCCAAAGTACTTTGTCTTTTTTATTTGTCATACACCTATTATTTTATTACATTTTATATTTAATAAGATACAGAAACTTTAAATCCTATATTTCTTGCTCTGTCTGCTATAGCATCCAAATCTTCTTTAGAAACCTTTTCTAATGATTTTAACGGAGTTTCTCTGTCAATCGTATAAATCATTACTTGACGAGGATTAATTTTTTTCAAAGCTTCCAACCAACCTTTAATTTCCTCTTCTGTTGTATTGTCAATTCTTACTCCATTTTTTATACCTCTCAAGAACATCGTCTGAATAATAACTTGTCCATTGAATCGACATAAATTTTTTAATAATCTTTCGTAACAGAATCCTGCCAGATTCGGATTATCTATCTGTTTAATACGACTATCCAAAACAGAATCAAGCTTCATGATATTATCATCAACTTCACATAAAGCTTTAAAAACAGATTCTTTATCCAGCATAGTCGAATTGGAAAGAACTGCAATCTTTGCTGACGGGCAATGCTGGTTACGAATAACTATTGTATCCTCAATAATTCCAGCAAAATCAGGATGAACTGTAGGTTCACCATTTCCAGCAAAAGTAATAACATCCGGAATAAGTCCTTCAGCTCTCATATCATCCAATCTCTTCGTTAGTTGTATTTTTACTTCTTCACGTCGAGGTAATGAAGTATGTGTTCTATGGTCTTCATTATAACCACATTCACAATAAATACAATTAAAAGTACATAATTTTCCATCTGCAGGAAACAAATTAATACCCAAAGAAACACCTAATCTACGACTATGTACCGGACCATAAACAATCTTATCAAAAAGAATAGTTCCCATAATTATTACCTAATAAATTAATTACAACCATACACAAAGCACAGCTTTTACAAAAGTAAGTATTTTTAATTTAAAACTTCCATCGAAGAAAAGCATATAAATCAGTTTTTGATTTTCCATTAATTTCTTCAGTATCTGTTCCTATTTTATCTCTATCACTATACCACGAATGTGCTAACTTTGCCGAAAATGTAATATTCCTTACTATATTCCAATTAAAAGAGAAAGCAAACCGAATACCTTTACCATAAAAAGAAGGCATACTAAAAGCATATAATAGATTTTTCTCGTATGAACTTATTCGTGTAGCATAATTATCAGTAGAAAACCAAGCCAGATAAACATCCGTTTGCAAAGGAATATTAGCAGGTTTCCATCCTATACTTTGAGCAATCATATAACCAAAGTTATTTTTATCAACCGTATTTAACAACACTCCGTCAATAGATGTTCGTAACTTCCATGAGGTTGTTAATAAATAAGTAGATTGACCACGAAATCGATGCTGTTTTCCTGATACATCCTTCTCTTTACCTTTATAACGAACAGAAGAAGAAAAATGTTGAGTCGGGGTATAATCTAACTGAATCATATATTCTTTTCCTGTTGATGGATAATCCACATTATATTTCAACCAAGGAAAATGATAAAAATCTGCATACAATGAAAGTTTCCAATGTCCAAAAGGAACCCATTGACACCCTAAATAAATACCTTGTTCGTTTTGAACTGATCCATTTTGTGAAAAAGAATTACCAAAAAAAGATTGATAACGCCTGTCATAAAAACGATGTAAAGCTAATAAAGATAAATAAGAAACCGGAGTTAACTGTATGGCATTCAACGTGGCAATTGCTCCATTCTGAGAAAAAGCTGTTTCTCCATAAATTTTACCCCATTTATTCTTCAACATATAATCAACACTCATATTCAAATTATTCCTTCCTCTAAAATAGAATTTATTATAGGGATATTCCTTAGGAAAAACAGTCTTACCTCCAAAATTGTAATAAATAGTTGTCAATCCAATATGATAATTAGGATGAGCCCAACGAATATTTCCTCCAAACGTATACATTTGTAAAGTATGTCTCTTATCCCAATCTCTCTGTAAACGATGTAATCCATCCTTTTTAACCGTTGGAATAGTATCGTTATGAACAGAAGCATCCATCTTTCTTGATGAAAAGAATAAATTTAAATCCAAATTACTCCAATTTAAAGTACATCCAAATCCTCTAAAGAAATCACATTCATTTGTTGAAAAATGTCTTTTAAAACCATTATTTCTTCTTTCTGCTTGTGCAACTAAAGCTGAACGACTCGGAGAGAAATCATTACTTATTACCAGACCCTGTCCAAAAGAAACTTTATAATCACCTAAAATAGCAGTTTTCAACCACTTTCTATCTTTCAACAAAATATGAAAAGAATAGAAATCATATCCTTTATGAGTTTTATTTAGAAAAGATTCTCCGGCATCTTTTTCTGCAATCAAACCTGCTTGTAAACAATCTTCATATTCATAAGAATAACGAAAGGATGTATAAAAAGGTTCTCCTAAATATTTTCTATTAGGATATTTATTCAATATAGAATCAGGATATGAACAATAACCTTTCTTTTGTTGAAAACATTGATCATATCTGATATACAGTTCATTATTTCCATATTTCAACAAGTTTTTCACATTAAAAGATCTTTTATCAACATGCTTTTCACCAATATAAACAAAAGGTAAAATCAATTGTATTGTTTGAAAATCCATATCTTTTACTCCTTTTAATTCATAAATAGAAAACATATTTCCATATTTTTCTCGATAAGAAATTAATTGTTCAATCTGGCGATCAGTTAAAAAAGGTAACCTGGAAAGTTCTTTAGCTGTTACAGTATTTAAATCATAAGGATGTTCTACTAAATAAGAAAGTTCTGCATACAAAGTTTCTAACTGTTTCTGATCGCTTGATTCGTTAGCCAAATCCTCAATATATTCTTTCCATTTATCAACATTATTAAACTCTTGAGAATATGTAAAATAACTATTTATAAACAGAATTATCAATAGCTTTATTAACAGTTTTTTCATAACAAAAAGATTAAAAAGAATAAGACAAACCGACACCCGAACTAATACCTAAAGTAGAATGCCAAATAGCAGAAATATCAAAGTTCCAATGATTAAAATTAAAACCCACTCCAAATGTTGGCAAAAGAGGTTCTAAAAAAGCTCCTACCCTCATAAAAAAACAATTCCATGCTTGATATTCTAATCCAAAGCCACCATCAACATGATTATGTTCATTTATTCCTAAAAAAGAAGTTATCAATAGATTGTTAATAACTTTCCAATTAAAACCTACTTGTATCTGATATGAATTTAATTCTTTTATATTCAACTCTTTATTTGATACCTTAACAGAAGGAATATCTTTTAGTAAAAATGCTATTAACAACTTATCAAATGGAGAATAAACAATTCCAATATCAGTTGATATACGTGAAGGTGCAGATTCATAAAGTTCCGATTGAATCCAATAATACTGAAAAGCAATACCAATAGTCCAATATTCGCCCAGCTTCTTTCCTGCTAATAGACGAATCATGTTTTGTCTATACTGATCAAATCCAAAAGATGCAATATGTAATCCGGTTGATAAGTATGAATTAGGATATTGAAAACATCCATTAATAGAACCTAATTCTTTTAATGAATATCTATTAAAGTATTCTATATTAAACACTTTATCTGTTGAAAATTCTATTAAAGCGGGATTTATTAAAACAGAATTTGATATACCAGTATTTCCTAGAGATAATGCCCGAATATCTGGCAAACGTAAATTTTCTTCTCCAAAAACAGAAAAGACTAGAATAAAAGGCAATAACATCCAATTAGTTTTCATAGTAATATGGTTTTGTTTTTCTTTATAATACCACAAATATAAAGAATTTAAATGAGTTATTCAGTTATTAACTATCTAAAAGAACAAGTTATCGACATGTATTTATACATTTGCAAAACATATGAAAAATAGATATATACATATTATTCTTTTACTCTTAATTGGATGTTTCTTTTTCAATCATGAAAATAGTGCACAATCAATAAGAATGAATATATTACCGGAAGGATATCACCGTGCATATGTTGACGGAAATGATACAATTGCTATTTTTAAACTACGAGATGTATATATCTTTCCTAAACCTAAATTTAGAAGTAAAAGAGAAGAAGCCAGATATTGGAAAAGAGTTCGAGACGTAAAAAAAACACTTCCTTATGCTAAAATAGTTTATGAGACCCTCATTGAAACATACGAATATATTGAAACACTTCCTACAGAAGAAGCAAAACAAAAGCATTTAAAACGTATGGAAAAAGAATTATTTGCTGAATATAAACCTATGTTGAAAAAGTTAACTTTATCACAGGGAAAACTACTTATCAAACTGATAGACAGAGAATGTAATCAATCTAGTTATCATTTGGTAAAAGCATTTCTAGGAAGTTTCAGAGCTGGATTCTGGAATATATTTGCTGGATTATTCGGAGCCAGTTTAAAAACAGAATACGATCCGCAAGGAAAAGATGCATTAACCGAACGAATCGTAATATTAGTTGAAAGTGGAGCTTTATAAAAAGCTCCATTTATTCAGATATCTTCAATTTATTAAAGAAGTCCCAAATAACAATACCTGTTGTTATTGCTACATTTAAAGAATGTTTTGTACCATATTGAGGAATTTCTATACACATATCAGAATTATCAACAACTTCTTGTTGAACACCTTTTACTTCATTTCCCATAACAATGGCATATTTCTTTGTATTGTCTAACAATAACTTATCAAGCATTATACTACCTTCTGCTTGTTCTATGGAACAAACAATATAACCTTGTTGCTTCAAGTTTTCAACAGCATCCAAAGTATTATTGAAATATTTCCAATCGACAGAATCTTCTGCTCCTAAAGCTGTTTTATGAATTTCTGCATGTGGAGGACATGCTGTTATTCCACATAAATAAATGGATTCAACACGAAAAGCATCAGAAGTACGAAATACGGATCCTACATTATTTAAACTCCTTATATGATCAAGTACCACTATTAGAGGTATTTTCTTACTTTCTTTAAAAGCTTCAGGAGTTAATCTATTTAATTCAGTAACTTTTAATTTACGCATATCTATATCTTTCCTGCAAAAGTAGTGAATAAATGTGGATAGCTCGTTAAAAACATATTCATAACTGGTGAATATAAAATGAAAAATATTTCTTGTTTCATTCAAAAACTTATTCATACAAGTAATGAATCCAAATTACAAAAAAAAGATAACTATTTTTTTTATAAAGTATTCACCATTTATTTACACCTATAAACATACTATTTTAGATAAAAACTTATTCGCAATCCAGATA
>JAHHQS010000114.1 GCA_020026285.1 Parabacteroides sp.
CAAGGACCCTCTGATTAACAGTCAGATGCTCTAACCAACTGAGCTAAAGAAGAATTTAATCTTTTTGTTTGTCTGCTCTTCTTCTTGGACTTGAACCAAGGACCCTCTGATTAACAGTCAGATGCTCTAACCAACTGAGCTAAAGAAGAATATTTTATAGCTTTTCCAGAAAGCTCCTCTGAAATTGCACCGCAAAAGTAAGGCATATTTTCTAAATATGCAATATATTTGCAAAAAAAATTAGAAAAAAATGAAGATCTTAGGATTAGGAAATGCTTTAGTCGATGTTTTGTCGAAGTTAGATAGTGATGAGATCCTTGAAGAAATAGGTATCCAGAAGGGAGCTATGGATATGATTACCAGGGAACAAATGTTCAATATGCGTAAGTTTCAGGAAGGTTCAGAAGTAACTCAGGCGCCTGGTGGATCAAATTGTAATTCAATGCGTGCAATCTCTTTATTAGGAGGTAAATCAGGTTTTATAGGTAAGGTTGGAGATGATTCTCTTGGTGAATTTTATGGAAATGCAATTCAGGAGGCAGGAGTATCTTCTTATTTAGTAAAGACAGAAGGTCCTTCTGGTTCATGTACTGTCTTTATATCTCCTGATGGTGAACGTACTATGGAAACTTTCCTGGGTCCTGCACCAACTATCTCTGCCGATGAAATAACAGATGAAGTATTAAAGGAATATAATTATATTTATATAGAAGGATATTTAATCGTTAATGAGGAATTGGTTCGTGAAACTATGAAAAAGGCAAAGCGCCTGGGATTAAAGGTCGCTTTGGACTTGGCAAACTATAATATAGTGAATGGTTTTAAAGGTTTATTAAAAGAAGTCATTCCTCAATATGTTGATATTTTGTTCGCTAATGAAAGCGAAGCTGAAGCATTTACAGGTCTGCCTGCCCGTGAAGCGATAAAAGTCTTAACAGATCAGGTAGAAATAGCATTGGTCACTTTAGGCAAAGACGGAGCTTTGGTTGGAAACAGAGATGTTGTGATACAGGTTCCGGCAGAAGGAAAGAATCCGGTTGATACAACAGGAGCAGGAGATAACTTTGCTGCCGGATTCTTATATGGTCAGTCAGTGAATGCATCATTGGAGCAATCTGCTAGAATAGGTTCCGTTTTGTCTGGATATGTAATAGATGTGGTAGGACCACAGATTCCTTTGGATAAATGGGAACAAATAAAGTTAAAAGTAAAGGCAATTTTGGCCTAAGACGAATATAAATATATACATTTACATATTATTTGTGAATTAATGAAATAAACGAATGCAACGTAAAAGTATTATAAATTGGATTTGTGCCTTATTGATGGCTGGAATATCATTTCCGGTGATGGCACAGAAAGATAAAAAAGATAATCATTTCGAGGTAAGTAAAAATCTGGAGATCTTCAATTCCTTGGTAAAGGAAATGGAAATGTTCTATGTTGATACGATCGATGTCGAGAAGACTGTTCGACGTGGAATTAATGCCATGTTAGGGGGCTTGGATCCTTATACGGAATATTATCCGGAAGAAGAAATGGCGGACTTTAAACAAATGGTTACAGGTGAATATGGTGGTATTGGTTCATATATTCGACAGAGAAATGAGCGAGGAAATGCCATGATTGTTGAGCCTTTTGAAGGTATGCCGGCTGCAGAAGCAGGATTAAAGGCGGGAGACTTGATTCTGGCTATTGATACGATAAATGTAACTAAATTTAAGAATGAAAAAGTCAGTGAACTTTTGAAAGGTGTTCCTAATTCAAAAATGACATTGACCATTCAGCGCCCTGGTGAAAAGAAACCTCGCAAATTTGATTTGGTTCGTAAGAAAATTCAGATTAATCAGGTAACATGGTACGGAGTAAAAGGTGATGGTGTAGGTTATATTTATTTGAAAAGCTTTACTGATAAATGTGCTCAGGAAGTTAAAGATGCTTTTCTTGATTTGAGAGACAATCATCATATCAAATCATTAGTACTTGATTTAAGAAATAATGGTGGTGGCGTATTAGAATCTGCAGTTCAGATTATCAGTATGTTTGTTCCCAAAGGAAGTGTCGTTTTAACAACAAAATCAAAACAGACTCGTATGGATCGTACTTATCGTACTTCAAGTGAACCGATTGATACGGTTATGCCAATGGCCGTTTTGATTAATGGAAATTCAGCTTCCGCTTCTGAGATCGTTTCTGGTTCTTTGCAAGATCTGGATCGTGCCGTTTTAATAGGTCAGCGCTCTTATGGAAAAGGTCTGGTACAGTCAACACGAGAGTTGCCTTATAATGGAAGTCTGAAAGTGACTATCAGTAAATATTATATACCAAGCGGACGTTGTATTCAGCAATTGGATTATACTCATCGCAAGGCGGATGGAAGTGTAGCTGCCATTCCTGATAGTCTGACAAAGGTGTTTTATACGGCAAAAGGCCGTCCGGTGCGCGATGGTGGAGGTGTGCGTCCTGAATTTGAAATAAAGGAAAAGGAAATGCCGACGATGATGTACTATTTGGCTGTTGATACTGTTACTTGTGACTTTGTTACTGAATGGGCTCAAAAGCATGACAAGATTCCTGCTATAGAGAATTTCTCGGTTAGTGATGAGGATTTTGAAGCGTTTAAGGTTTATGCCAAAGAGAGAAACTTTACTTATGACCGTCAGAGCGAGAAGGTTCTGAAGAATCTAAAAGAAGTAGCCAAGTTTGAAGGTTATCTGGATAAAGATTCTACCTGGTTCAAGACAATGGAAGAGAAGTTGACTCCTAACCTGGAACATGATTTCGATCGTTTCAAGAAAGAAGTTAAACGTATGTTGGAAACTGAAATAGTAAAACGTTATTATTATCAGAAGGGTGAATTGTTAGTAAGCTTGAAAGATGATGACGTGCTGGATAAAGCTTTAGAAGTTTTGTCGAATGGCCAATTATACAAGCAGACTTTGAGCGCTCCTGAGAAGAAATAATAGAGAATAATAGAAGCCCATTGACTTTTGTATATTAATGAAATATGGAATATACATTTGTCAGTGGGTTTTATTATAAATGAGAAAATATGTCTTTGGGTTTATATGAAAGAATCGTGAAGTATTTGGAACAGCCGGCTTGTTTTTTTACTCGGCCTTGGATGGTTATATTATTTAATGTAATTATTCCTGTCTCAATTATGGGATTATATGAGCCTTTTGGATATAGACTTAACAGTGTATCTCAGTTACAGGTATTGCTTGGTTATACAATAATAGTTTTTTTGACTTCTTTCGTCGCTTTTTATCTGATGCCAATGATATGCAAATCCTATTATCAATTGGATCGGTGGACTGTAGGTCGTAATCTTCTGCATTCTTTTTTGTTTTTATCAGTTACAGCTTTATGTATATTTATTTACGACTACCATTTCCTTGGTCATTTTTCCTGGGGAGATTATCAGAATGAGTATTTCTCACAATATTGGAGTATGAACTTTCTGGCCGTTTTTGCTATTGGAATTTTTCCATTAACAATTAGTTATCTGTTGGAAAAGAGTCATCAGCTTAAACAAAACCTTTATGAAACTAAATTGATGAATCAGAAGTTACGTTTGGTAATAAAAGAACATAAGCAGAATGATTCAGAAAATCAGATTCGCCTGAATGGAGAGACAAAAGATTTTCTTCAAATTAATCCCGATAAAATCTTATATATTGAATCTTCGGGAAATTATGTAAATATATATTATCAGGAAGAAAGGTTGATGCATAAAATGATTCGTTCAACGATCAAACAGATGGAAGAGCAATTGTCCAGCTATGATTATTTGATTCGTTGTCATCGAGCCTTTATTGTAAATGTCCATTCAATTATTCATGTGGAAGGAAATGCTCAGGGGTATCGACTGACTTTACAGAATTGTGGAGAAGAAATCCCTGTTTCTCGAACCTATTCGAAGCAGTTGCAGGCCTGCTTAGGTTGATTTTACTTTGTTTTTTATCCCAGAATATGGGATAAAATGTCCCTAACCCTCCTTTTGTCACTAAAAATCTCTCTCTATCACTCTTTTTTGTTATCCTTGGATATCCTTTTTTTCTTTGTTGAAAATTAAATGAACGGGAAATGAGGAAAGTAATTGAAATATTATTAGGATGTTGTTTCTGTTTCGTTATCTCCGCACAAGGAATTAAAGGAAAGGTTGTTGATGAAGCAGGTTCTCCTTTGGAATTTGTAAACGTTGTTCTGCTGCAGTTACCAGATTCTACCTTTATACAAGGGACCATAACGGATGAAAACGGACTATTCTCTTTCCCGGTTGCAGGTGACTGTCTAAGTTTCTCTTTTATCGGTTATCATCCATTATCTATAAAAACAAGTACTTTGGGGAAGACTATAGTGATGACAGCAGAATCGAAGGTTCTGAATGAAGTCATTGTAAAAGGAAATCTCCCTGTCTCCAAACTAACAGCCGATGGCTTGAAAACACAGATTAAAGGAAGCGTATTAAGTAAAGCCGGAACAGCCAATGATGTACTTCGTCAGATTCCGTTGTTGAAGGAAGAAAATGGCGGAATCACAGTCTTTGGTAAAGGAAGTCCCTTGATTTATATAAATGGCCGTCAGTTAAGAGACCTCACAGAACTGGAACAAATAAAATCAGAAGATATAAAGCATATAGAAGTGATTACCGATCCGGGAGCACGTTACAATGCCTCGGTAGGAAGTGTGATTCGTATCCGAACTGTCCGCCCCGAAGGAGAAGGTTTTGGCTTGTCTTTACGTTCTGATTATTTTCAGGCGGAAAAAGAAGATCTGGTGGAACAGGTTAATTTGAATTATCGGAATAAAGGGTTTGATTTGTTTGGCCTGTTCCAATATGATCGGAATAATTATTGGCAAAAAAGTGTATTGAGTCAGTCTGTCTTTGTGGATACTCTATGGAATCAGCAGAATACGATGAAAGTAGAAGGTCTGAAACAAAACTATCAGGCTCAATTAGGTTTTAATTATCAGTTGAACGATAATCATTTGTTTGGAAGTCGTTATCGAAATCTTTTCTCTCCAGATAAAAAAGAACGTTCACAGGTAGAGAGTCTGGTCTTGGCTGATGGAGAATATTTTGACCGCTGGCAGAATGAAGAACGGAAGTTGTTGGTTTCAAAACCTACATTCGATTGGAATTTGTACTATACTGGAAAGATTGGACAATTAACAGCCGATTTTAATATGGATCTGTTATGGAGCGGGCAAAACAATTTTTCAGTAGTGAATGAAGAAAGTGCGGAACAGGACGATCGCCTGGTAGAATCAGAAAATAAAGTTAGAAACAGATTGCTCGCTTCCAAACTTATATTAGGTTATCCTCTTTGGGGTGGAACTTTAAACGGGGGAGCTGAGTATTCCCGGATTCATCGCGAGGATGATTATATCAATCATCAGCAGATTGTTCCAACTTCGTACAGTCGATTGGAAGAACAGAGCGTAAGTTCTTTTGTGGAATATAGCCGGTTGTTTAAGTTTGGCCTTTTTAAGGCAGGACTTCAATATGAACGTGTGAAGTTTGATTATTATGAAAATGATGTATATAAGCCCGGACAAAGTAAAATATATAATCAGTTGTTCCCTAATCTCTCTTTGGGTACACAAATAAAAGATTTGCAGATGAGGTTCGCTTTCTCATCAAAGGTGCACCGTCCATCTTTTAGTCAGTTGAGTAATAATGTCTTTTATGGAAACAGATATACGCTTCAGACAGGTAATCCTTATTTGAAGCCAGCTATTGACAGTAATCTGAGTTTTCAGGCATCCTGGAAGTTTATACAAATGATGATTGATTATAAACAAGAAAAGGATGCTATTATTTATAGTGCTGAACAATTGGAAGATAATCCGGCTGTTACTAAAGTTATGTTTCGTAACTTTGATAAACTGAAAACTTTATCTTGTTATTTTACAGCCGGCTATACATTCGGGATTTATATGCCACGTATCAATGTAGGGTTACGGAAGCAATGGATGAGTATTGAAAGTAACAAGGAGAAAGTACAGATGAATCGTCCTTTATGGAATTTGTCATTTAATCAATCGGTAAAGCTGCCTTTTGATATACTGTTTACATTGAATTTTTCATTCCAGACAAAAGGGGATTATCAGAATGTTTTCTTAAATACAACGCAATATATCATGGATGCTTCTCTGACGAAGACGTTCTTGAAAGATCATTTGTCCTTTCAGTTAAAGGGATATGATCTGTTAAACGGATATCGTGATGGAAATTTGTTGTATAATAAACAAATGCAGATTGATATGTTGAATAGAAATGACCGTCGCAGGGTAGGACTGGTAGTTCAATATAAATTTAACATGAAGAAAAATAAATATAAAGGTTCTGGAGCAGGAAATAGTGGAAAGGAACGTTTATAATCTTAAAAGGGAAAAGAATTTTATGTCTAACAATCAAATAATGTAATGTCATGAAGAAAGTTGTTTTTTTATTTTTGAGTTTGATGTTGGCTGTAACAGTAAGTGCTCAAAGTCTGAAAGGAAAATGGAATTTTAATGCAGAAGGTGCTCCTGGTGGTTATGATCGGGGAACTATTGAATTCAAGGAAGTCAAGCAGCAGCCAGTTGCTAAAATTGTCTTTCCTTATGATTCTTTTGAAGTAAAATTACAGAAAAAGGATGCTGTAACATATAAGTGTAATCTATATGTGGAAGGTACAGATGTTTATGTTACACTGATTTCAAAAGATGGAAAATTGAAAGGTAGTGCTGACGCGGATGGCATGCAGATCGATGTAACATTTACGACTCCTGAAAAGAAGTAAGAAGGTTTGAATTATAATGCTTCTGAGGGTCTGATCGTTTGAAAGGCGGTCAGACCTTTATTATTTTAACAGCAGAATTCAATGTCTCGATTTTGTTCAAAAGGATACAGCTTTCCCATAAAAACGATACTTTCTTTTTGAGAAAAGCTTTGACTTTTTGGGGAAAATCTTTGAGCCTTTTTCAGAAACGTCAAACGTTTTTCTGAAAATTGAAATCAATTAGAAATGAATGTTTTATGGAATTATGGAAATAAGAGGGGCGTGTAATTTCTTACTCTGTATAAAGAGGTATAATTCGTAAAAAGAGAGGGGATTGTACATCTTTTTCGGATAATTCTTCTGTCTACTTATGAAAAATAATTGGTTATGGGTGAAGCAAAAAAATATTTATGGGTTCCCTTTCCGATGTAATGAGTTCGCAGCTTGGAGCTGTCATTGTTTTAAGTATAGGAATTGGTTATCTGGCTTGTTTCGACATGAAAATGAAGAATGCATAATCTGTTTGTCAATTTTTTTTGTATAAACTCCGGTATTTATTATGAAAAATATAATACCGGAGTTCCTGTTTATAGAGAGTATTCTTTTTTTATCCATTCCATCAGCACACTTACAGCATACTGTTGTTCTCTTTCTGTGAGTTGTCGTCCTCCAGGAATCTGATGCCATTTGGAAAAACAGCCACGGCAACAGCATCCGGTTGCATGTTGTGCTATAAATACTGGATGTCCACGCATAGGAGTTTGTTTCCCATCGTTGGGAATAAAAGCCGGAGCCAACCGTTTGGCCACAAAATCTTCAGCATGTTTACGAATGGCGTTCAAACCTTTTTCTTTGATGTAAGCTTTATCCTGTGCTTTTAGATGAAACCCTCGTCGGAAGTCAGATTGTGCCAATCGATTGAATAATTCGGAGTGGTCATATCTGGCAAGGAATTCTTCCAGATCATGATCTGGTTCGCTCTTTTCTTTTCCTGCTTCCCGGGTAAGTTCCAGATCGGGAAATAAACTCAGCTGAACATTCGAATTACGGTTTGTATGTTTAGTATTGTTCATCATAAAATCCTTTCTTATACAAAACGAATGTGTAACACAACTAGTTCTGAATGAGTTCCTACTCGATAAGCCGGACCGGCACATCCATAACCGGAGGAAACATAATGTTGTGTACCCCCTTTCTTATAATATCCGTATGGACATTCATAAATAAGTTTCATGACTAAAGGATATGGCCAATATTGTCCATTATGCGTATGACCATGTAAACCTAAATCAACCTTATTCAATCTCATTTCAGCGAAACTCCAAGGCTGATGGTCTAGAACAATCAAAGGTTTAGTCGTATCTAATCCTTCCATCAACTGGTGTAAAGGTTTGCGCTTTTTGTTTATAAAATCATCTCTGCCGATTAAATAAAAGCTGGAGTCGGGAAATGCTACCGAATCAATCAGTAATGTTGAAACCTTACGTAACCATTGTTCTTTCGCATTGCGATTTGCTCTATATTCGTGATTCCCATAAGTCGTATATACGCCTAATGGAGCTTTAAACTGATGGAACTCTTCATCCAGATGCATGTCTTCGGCAAATCTGGATTCATAATCCAGAACATCTCCAACTATTACAACGATTTCCGGATTCTGTTCATTACTTAGCTGAACCATTCTTTGAGCTTGTTTTTTTCTGATGACTTCTCCAAAATGGGTATCTGAAATCATAACCATCTTCAGACTATCGCGCGAACTGCTTCCTTTGGGCAAGTCGATATATACATGTCTGACAGCAGGATTTACAACATTATCTCTTCCTTTTATCAGAATAATTATTGTTGAAAAGATAAACACGACAAATAGAATCTTTTTGCATTTTTCCCAATTTGAAGAGATGATGACTGGCAGCCATTTCCATTTACGTTGGCTTGCACGAATGACTTCCAGAATAAGTAATCCCATGGTAATATATAAACTTCCTATATACCAGGTATTACAGATGTTCATAATAGTTATGAATGTTTTATCAGACAATTCTTCATGAAGGAAGAATCCGAAGAAGAATAAGCTTAGTTCGAGTATGAAAAATAATGCATAAGGAATTTGATATTTCTTTTGTTTGGGTAAAGCTTGATATCCTCTCCAATAAATGTAAGGATTTAACAGTAGTTGTGCGACAATCGACTGAAGAAAAACTCTCATGATTATATGAATTAGTTGAATTTTAGGTTAAAGATAACAATTTCACTTTGAGTTCCAATGCGAAAAGGTGGTCCCCATAGGGAAAGGCCTGAAGAAACATATATATGACTATCTTTAATCTTTTTATATCCATGACTTAGTTCGAAGAGGTAATCTGTTAACAGACTGATTGGCCAGATCTGTCCGTGGTGTGTATGTCCACTGAATTGCAAATCAATTCCGGATTCGGCTGTCTGTTGTAGTTCATATGGCTGATGATCGAGTAAAACAATCGGGTAATCGGGATTGAGCGTTGTCGTAAGTTCTCTAAGACTCTTTCGCCTGAAATTATGTCGGTCGTCTCTTCCTATAATTTGGATGCCATTAGGAAGAGTTATTGTTTTATCTTGCAACCATTGTATGTGAGTCTTTTCTTGAACGTACTGTCTGCATTTACCAATGCCTGCAAAATATTCATGATTTCCTGGAATCATATAGATTCCTAAAGGAGCCTTAAGCAGATTTAGTTCATCTTCCATGTGCTGAGCAATAATTGGTTTCAGATTACTGTCAATTAAATCTCCTCCGATAAGAATTAAATCCGGTTCTTCTTTCTGGACTTTCTCCATTAATTCTCGAACTCTTTCCTTGGTTATGCCATATCCTAAATGAATATCACTGATTGCAGCGATTCGAAGCTCCTTGTTTCCATTTACATGCTTGTTGATATCTATGTTGATAACTTCTGTTTTAGGGTGTATGTAGTTAATATATCCACCGATTAACAATATGATTGTCAAAGAGAAGCAAGTTATGAACTGATAGTTGAAAGATATGTGGAAAACTCTGATGAGATTTGTTAATAGCAATAACATAGTCATGTATAAAGTAAAGACTAACCATCCGGTTCCTATTTCATACAAGAGATGAATACAGGTCCCCTTTTCGGGAAGATTTTTGTTCCCAAAGATGAATAGAATTGTAAATGTTCCTAATCCGAAAAGAATTGATAAGACCCATTTGGCTGGTAAAGGTAATGTTTGCAGGACTTCCCAGCTTTTGTAATAGATATAGCCGTTGGCTATTAAATATGTTACTGCAATTGCTATGAAAAAAAGAGGCATAACAGATTAAGTTTATACGATTGACAAAAATAATATATTTTCATTCTTCTTGAAAAGCGGAATTGAGGATAATATAAAGCCTCGATTGTCAGAAGCTTTGTTCTGATAATCGAGGCTTGTTATAGAGATTTCAGTGATTTTTTATTTTTCAGCTTTTTTACGAGTTACTCTTTTCTTGGTAACAGGTTTCTTATCACTTTCCTTAATGATATTCATACATTCTTCCAAAGTCATTTCTGCCGGAATTTTATCTTTTGGTATTTTATAATTTTTCTTTTTATAAGAAATATATGGTCCAAATCTTCCATTCAGAATATCAACTCCTTCTTCTTCGAATCGATGGATGTACATTTGTTCCTGTTTGATTCTTTTTTGTTGAATCAATTCGATTGCTTCATCCAAAGTGATAGTCAATGGATCTTTATCTTTAGGAATTGAAACAAATTTACCATCATGACGGATGAATGGGCCGAAACGACCAATTGCAGCAACAACAACTTTATCTTCAAACTCTCCAACAGTACGTGGCAGATCGAATAATTTTAAAGCTTCTTCCAAAGTAATAGTTTCAATAGATTGTCCCTTAAGCAGAGAAGCAAACAGTGGTTTGTTTTCTTCTACTACGGATTCATCCTTTTTACTTTTGGATTTCTTTTCTGGCTTTTCATTTGATTCACCTAACTGAACAAGAGGTCCATAACGACCAATCTTGACAAATACTGGTCTTCCGGTTTTAGGATCAACTCCCAATAAACGTTCTCCAAGTTTGTGGTCTGAACGGATTGCAGCTGTTTCTTCCACGATAGGGTGAAACTTCTTATAAAAATGATCAATCACCTGTTCCCAGTTCTCTTCTCCTTCAGCTATGGCATCGAAATTCTTTTCTACATGTGCAGTAAAGTTGTAATCCATGATCAATTGGAAATGTTCCATCAGAAAATCGTTTACAACAATACCAACATCTGTCGGAATTAACTTATTATGATCGGCTCCTGTTATTTCAGTCTTTGTTTCTTCTTTGAAACCATTTTTATCAAGAGTAAGTACTAAATACTGTCTTTCAGTTCCTTCACGATCGGTTTTGACAACATATTCACGATTTTGAATAGTCTGAATAGTCGGTGCATAGGTGGAAGGACGACCGATTCCTAATTCTTCCATCTGGCGTACTAAAGTTGCTTCAGTATATCTGGCAGGACGTTGTGTAAATCGTTCTGTTGCAGAAATTTCTTTCATCTGAAGAACCTCATCCTTCTTCACTGGAGGAAGTAAAGTCTCGTTACTTGCTTCATTTGTATTCTCATCATCAGTACTTTCCATGTAGACCTGAAGGAATCCATCGAAAGCGATCACTTCTCCTGTTGTAATGAACTTCTCTTTTACTCCGTTAATTTTGATAGAAATGGTCGTTCTTTCCAATTCAGCATCAGCCATCTGACAAGCAATGGTACGTTTACGAATTAAATCGTACAAACGAATCTCCTGAGAATCTCCGGATATTTCGCTGTTCGCAATATATGTCGGACGAATGGCCTCGTGAGCTTCTTGAGCACCTTTGCTTTTAGTATGGTATTGACGGAATTTATAATATTTCTCTCCGTATGAATCGCAGATTGTTTCTCGAGCTGTATTCAGAGCCAGATCGCTTAAGTTGTACGAGTCGGTACGCATATAAGTAATCAATCCTGATTCATATAATCGTTGAGCAACTTTCATTGTCTGGCTAACAGAAAAACCTAATTTACGAGCAGCTTCCTGTTGAAGTGTTGATGTCGTAAAAGGAGGAGCCGGTGATTTATGTACAGGCTTCTTGGTTATATCGTCGATAGAGAATGTTGCGTTCTGGCAAATATTTAAAAAGTCGGTAGCTTCTTCTTTTGTTTTAAAACGGCGGTTCAGTTCTGCTTTTAAAACCGTTTTACCATTAGGAAGAATGAAGTGACCAATTACACGATAATTAGCTTCCGAAACGAAGTTGTTTATTTCCCGTTCACGTTCAACTATTAAGCGAACTGCAACAGATTGTACACGCCCTGCAGAGAGAGCTGGTTTAACTTTCTTCCATAAGATAGGAGAAACTTGGAAACCCACAATACGATCTAATATTCGTCTTGCCTGCTGGGCATTTACCAAATTCATATCTATATGTCGAGGAGTTTCTATTGCATGTAGGATAGCAGTTTTGGTGATTTCGTGAAACACAATGCGTCTAGATTTCTCTGGTTGCAGATTTAGAACTTCATATAAGTGCCATGAAATGGCTTCTCCTTCACGATCCTCATCGGATGCGAGCCAAACCATATTAGCTTTCTTCGCTTCAGATTTTAGTTCTGACACTAATTTCTGTTTATCCGCAGGAATTTCGTATTCCGGTTTATAGTTGTGTTCTATGTCTATACTAAATTGTTTTGCTTTCAAATCGCGGATGTGTCCGTAGCTTGATAAGACTTTGTAGTCTTTTCCTAAAAATTTTTCTATTGTTTTAGCCTTAGCCGGAGACTCCACTATTACCAGATTTTTTTGCATGATTCTATTACTTCTGATTGGAAATCCGCTGCAAATGTACAAGATAATCTTTAAAAACAAGGAATTGACTACTTTTTTTCTTATTTATTTATTAGGGTGTTCAGTTGATTGTTCCTAAAAAACGTTCAATAAGAGCACCATGT
>JAHHQS010000115.1 GCA_020026285.1 Parabacteroides sp.
TGTTACCTTCTTTTCTCTTACGTTATATGTGACACATATTAGATAATTCTAATCTACTTACAATTATAAAATTAATCAGAATATGACCATCTACCATTTACGCAAGTATAAATGGTTCTGGAATATGATTTAAATGTTGGACCACCAGGATAATCTCCTGACCAGTCCAAATTAAGCCAAATTCTTGTTCCATCATTTCGATAGGTTATATTGGAGATTCTATGCGCTGTAAATCGTTGCTGGATATAGTTTCTGACATGACTCATGTTCATGTGTGAAATATCAACCTCGGCATATGCATGTCCGCCTGAAGGTCCCTGAGCTGTGATAACACACACATCACCGCCTATGGCAAGCATACACGAAGAAATAAGAATTGCAAAATCATCACAATCACCTGTTAATGAACTTGCTATTGTCTCAGAAGCTTTGGCTAAGTATTCACTTCCTTTTGGATCGTTGACATATCTCCATTTCGAATAACAATAATCAAAAATTTCACAGAGTTGTTCTATATTAAATGTACCATCAGACACATTAGCACGTCCAGCTAATTTATTTGCAAAACCTTTAGTCTTTGGAACATTATAATCACACGATTCTTTCAACATTTCGATATTATCTGCCCCATTCACCGACCAGAAAGTTATTCTTCTATCTGTTGAACGTGGAGTAACATTGATGTCATCATCATTGTCAGTCACTGAATTTTCAGATTCAGATTTATTTTCTCTTCGTTGACTCTCTTCCTCATTATTTCTTCGTCGTTCTCGTCCATCTCGTCTATTATCTGAATCACGATCACGGCGATTCTTTCTATCAACTTGTTCATTTCTAGCTTCGTGCCGTGCAATTGAATTTCGCGAAGATTTGCGACATCCTGTTAAAAACAAACAAATGATAATCAAAAGAAAAAAGATAAATTTATTCATATTAATTAATGACTCCTGGTTTAGGTAAGATATGGATAAGGAATCTTTGATTCTTCTTATTTGAAGCATTGTCAGGTGATACACGAAGTGCCCCCTCTGTTCCGCTGCCACAAATCAAGACCTCACAGTTTTTCCTCTTCAAATCTAAATGTCGGTTGATTTGAAAGTATTTATACAGTGATAAAGCACGTTGATAACTTAAATCAAAATTGCCAACGAAGCCATCATTGGATGCTTGTCCTTCAATTATTAGCAAGTACTTTACAGATTCACCATATTCCTTTTCAGCATGGTTAAGAAATTCATCTATGGCCACCCCTGCTTTATACAATTCCTCTCTCTTTTGGAGAGAAATATCTGTTATCTCTGAATGACCTACAGGAAAAGAAACATCTATTTTTAATATATGTTTCTTATGTTTTTCATTATATTCAAACCACGTACTATTGATATTTTGAATGCTATTCTCAATATCTCGAATCTTGTTGATCTCATTTTGAGTGGCTATTTGAAGGTCGTTCGCCTTCTTTAAAGCTCTTCCCATTGCTATAATGGCAACAACAAACAACACCAACAGGGTAAAGAATAAGCTTGTCATCAAATCGGAATAGCTTGTCCAAAACAAAGAACTTTTATTACCCTTCGCCATAATTAAATTTTAATATCAAACAGTTGAATAATAAACATAGCCATAAGCAATGCAAAGGAACCAACGGCTGCAAATGTAATGAGGTAATACATCCATTTGCTTTTTGTCTTGACCTTTGTTTTATCAAAAACTGCGTTAGTAGAAACTAATTGATGTAATATTTCAGATTGAGAATCTATCTTTTGCTGTTGATTTTGAATTGTTTGATTCAAATCCCCAAGTACTTTTGCCAAACCATTCATTTGAGTTGGTAATGCTGAAAATTGTTCTTTTAGGCTTTCTTTTTGCTTAGAAAGTTCCGCCTCCAATATTTGTTTTTGAGTATCCAGCATTTCTTTTATCGCAGCATTTTGACTTTCAAATGTTTTCGATATACTTTCAATACCTTGTCGAGACTGTTCGCCAACCTCCTTAAAAGTCTCTTTAAGTCCACCGAAAGGATCATTAATTTCTTCAATCTTTTTATTAATAGAATCTCGCTGTTCTTGCAATGCTGTTGAGAGTCCCTCTTGTTGTTCTTCGATGAGAGCTTGAACTTGTTGGTTCTGACGTTGGAAAACTTCAGTCAAACCTGAAATACTAGCAGCCAGACTGGAACCAAGATTGTCTAAAGCATCCTGGACAACAGAATCAAGTCCGGACATTTGCTGTCGCATCATTCCCTGTCGGTCTTCAACGTATTCTATCTCTTTCTTAAAATAATTACCCAGTTCTTCAGAAAGTTTTGTACGAGCTTCAATATCTCCAAGACTCGAATTTAATTTAACTACCTGAGAAATATATTCGTCTGATTTTTCGAGATGAATAAAAAGCTTTTCAAGTTCTTCAGTACATCCTTGTAGTCTATCGTAAACCGCTACATTAGCCTTAGCTATTTTTTCAATCTTTATTTTATCAATTGCATCAAGGAGTTGTACTTGGTTATCATAATTATCAGTTACTTGAGATAATGTTTCTTTAAGTTCTTTTGTGTTGTCTGCAAATGAACTATTAAATTGGTTCAAATCTTGAGCCATCTTTGTCAACGCACCCGTTAGGTCATCTGACATATTAGGCATAACTTTAGTCTGAATCCATGATAAGAATTGATTTTTGTTCCTAAGCATTTCCCCTCTTGCGTCTTTAAACTTAGATGTCGTAAAAGCAGTAAAAGATACTCCTAGGAAACTAGCAATCATTGCTATACCAATATCTGTTAAGAGGGTCTTGATTCCTTGTGCTTGAATTGTTGTTCCTGTTAAAAGATTTTCTAAATCAGTCCACGCAAAGAAAATAACTCCGATGGCAGCTCCTGCTATTGTAGCTATAAGACCTAAATATAGTGGATTAACCAACATTGTGTTAACATCTTCTTCAGTGCGTTCGGAATCTCTTTCAATAATCTCCTTGATTATTTGGTAGTCTGCAGTTCTTGTTTTATTCTGCTGAAGATATTCATTAATGTTATCTAGAGTTGATTGAAACTCATCGTTAGCACCTTCACAAAATATGGTATTCTCCTCATTTAATGATAATTTATCAGTACTAGGAAAAAGCGTTTTAAGCTTACTAATAATCGCAAGATTCTGAAAGAATGATAAAATCTGAAGAAAGACAATGCACGCAACTATTACAACAACTATATAATATTGTATTGACATAATTTATTGTTTTATTAATGATATTTTTGCTTTAGTGATTATACTCAATTGCGAACCTACAGCTCTTGCCTGCCCGACAGAATCTATATGTATCGTATTTGCAGCTTCTTCTTTAATGATTATTTCGCAAAATGGTAACAACAAATGTTCATAATTTGAAATGGCGTTCTTGATTGGCCCATCTTCTGTATTTACGGAAAATCTATAAATATCACCTTTTCTATTAGCACAATATAAGGAACTAGAAGATATCATACTTTCTTCTAAAGAACCATTTTCACTTACACCGAAATAAATTTTCTCCGATGGATCGTCAGTGCCGAAACTTACAGAATAATTTTCCAGTTGTTTCCTTAACTTTCTAATTTCCCTATCTTTTTCGCTCAAATTAGATTTGAATTGCTGCTCCTGTTCTCCTAGTTTTTTATTTGCTTGATTTAATTTGGACTCTTTCTCTGCTTGAACCTTCTTCAGTTCTTCTAAAGCGTCATATAAATCCTTCTCTAGTTTGTCTTTTTCTGCTTTGAATTCTTTTGTTTTTTGATCAAGAGATTTCTTCAAATCTAAGATTTGAGTTTCTTGATTTTGCAAACGTTGTTCTTTCTGTTCATTCTCCTTTTCATGTCTTTGGATCAATTCGTTTTGTTCATGATTGGATAATTTTAAAGATTGCAACTCCTGCAAATCAACATTACTAATTGGGGCATTCATCCTATTAATAGCCTCACGTTGTTTGCTCATACAAGGCTGGCTTAAAATATATTCCAGCACACGATTATAATCATTCTGATTTAATGGATCAAAATTTATAGTGAACGATACCATGTCTATTTGTATTGAATTAACACTTTATTTATTAATGAAAAATCCTTATTTAATTTTCCGCATTGAATAACGAAAACATCTTTTGCCATATCTGGATCAACAGATAGTTCGTTAACTTCACAAAATGGATCTATAACGCTAGTTCTATTGTTAATTGCTTTCCCTGTTCTCAAACAGCTGAATTCAAAAGCAAATACACCATTGCTATCCCAGGCTCTATAAATAGCTGTTTCTGGTGACTGCACGATGGTCAACTTTCCTCCGTCAATAACCTTTAACCATATATATTCCTTGCGTGAATTGTCCATGGTATTTATAGAAATTTCAGAATTGTTTCTATTCTCCTTTTTGTGCTGCTTAGTCTTACTAGAAGTAGTAGAGTGCTTAGTGTCTACGCTTTTATTTAAACTTTGAGCAGGTTCCTGTATTGGAGCATTTAATTGCTTTTCCAATTTTTCTAATGTTAAACGCAATTGACGGACCTCTTTTATATTTCTAAAACTCATTTCTAATATATCAGCAAGATTCTTTACCGATTTGCGGTCTTGATAAAAAATGTCTTCTATATATATACGTCTTCTTTTAATGCTTAGGAATAAGGCAATGATGCTTATAATTACTGCTAATCCCGATAATATAAGAGCCCAACACTCTACCTCTAATCCTAGTACAACACGCGAACCTAAGATTGTTTCTGTAGGTGCAATTGCTAATTGCTGTACAGTGTCGGCAATGTTTAAAGAATCAGTATTATTTAAATATTCATTCATTATTTTTAACTCCTTCTGTTCGTTTTAATAATAGTTACAACCACTATATAAGCAGTTGTAACTATTGCATATAGCATATAAATGATACTAATTTTCGTCACAAATTCTATTACTCAAATCATTTAGAACACCAATAATCGGATAGAAGAAGAGTGGTTCTTCTAGTTTGTCATCTAAACTAACGTCGCTCGTATCTAACTTTAATCGTACACCCTTCTCTACATATGTAGCTAAATTTTCATTGAAGCACTTTGCCGCCAATTCAAGATCTCGTTTGTCTATTCCAAACTCGTTACTTAAGGAAAAACCTTGAATTCTAGCAAGTTTCAAAGCTATAAAATTGAAATATGTTTGAACATCTTTTACTATAGCTTCATACATATTTTGAGCGTCGGCATAGGTTTCTGATTCACATAAAACTTCTTTGGAAACTCCAATCAATATACTTTTGGCATTATCTATGTCTGATGGTTCGTGACTTAAGAATAATCCACCTTTACATGTCGCCTCTTTAGGATTTTCAGAATTAATAATCAGTTTGATATCTTTATCAATATCTGAATCATACACAAGTTTAAATATATGTTTTGTGAGCTTCTCCAAAGATGATTTATTAGGGCTCAATACAGTTACCACTTTAGAACCGTTCCCGCTAAATGCAATATTTGCCGGAACATCTAAATTCTTAGCCTTCATTAAATGAGCCAAATGATAAATTATAGATGTGTAGAATATAAAGAATACGATTTTTTGGCTTTCATTTCTCATCAAATAAGCATTAAAGTCCAAAGAATCTCCCATTGCACTGGCCTTGATTTCCTCATTATCAGCCAATGAAAACAAGAATGACGCTACTTCAGAAGAGTTGCCATAGTTGTTGGCAGTCTTTTGCTTAAGCATATCCTGTAATTCACCTTTCAATTTATCTATAAATTCATCTTTACATTGTCTAATGATACCGTTAAGTTCACCATTTTGAACACTCACTAAACTATTTCCAAAAATAGCATCGGCAGCAAATCTCATAGACGTAATACATTTGACCCCTCTAGAGTCAGCAACTACAATATCTGTAGTTCCACCACCTATATCGATAGTAACAATGTTTGTGACATCAGATCTTGTCTTTTGGAAGAAAGAATATGGTGCAACAGACTCAGTTATTGCAATCGGTGTCCCTGTAGGATTAAAATACTTTTTATAAGCAGCTGTCCACAAACGCTCAAACAACCCTTTCTTGAATGCAGACATGCTTATTGGGTAGAACCATTTAATTTGGGTTTGCTGTATACTTGCTCCTTCTTGAACGACCTTAGTACGAATCATCATAAACAACGATTCAATATAACACTTTATTCTCTCTTCGTTTGTCGGACTTGCCTGACTCCATTTCAAATTTGGTACATAATCGTTATATTTTGTACCTACTTGTTTTTGATTATACATGAATGCTGGAGAAGCATTTCCAAAAGGTTCATAGGTACCTACACCTGTACCATTGTGTCCAGAATTAACCTTGTCTATACATAAAACTGTACGCATCGGGAAGTGGCAATTAGCATTCTGTCCTATTGATTCTGGTATAAATTCGCCTCTGATATGATCTAAAGCGTATGGATCGTTCGTCTTAAATAACAAACTTAATTGTGGTTGGTCAATTGAAAATTCAAAAGGTTTTGGTAATTGATCATCCCCTGATGAATATTCTATATGTGTATTTGAAGTTCCAAGGTCAATTGCAAAAGTGAGTGATGCAGAACCAGATCTTTGTCTAAACTTTGGTATCATTAAACCATTACCAACTCTTTCTTTCCCTTTTTCTGAAACAAGTGTTATTCTTGCACAATCAAAAGTCTTACCTTCGAGTAAATATACCTTAGAGCTTTGCTCTTCTTGAACATCAACATTTCGAGTTACATAATCAGGAACAAAAGCGCCATCTTGATTACTATAGCAAACGCAACTGCAATCCTTGTTCACCGCAAAGTCTGAAAGAATAACGATTCTATAGTGTGCGTCAGATTCCTGGTTGAATTTTACAGGGGGGAAAACTCCTATTGCTAGATCTTCATCCGGAACTACAATTGCACCTTTATTATTCATTGCATCAGCCTTTACGTCCTGAGTATAAATACGTTTATACTCAACTTCTCCACCAGAAATAGGAATACGTAATGATACTTCAACTCCAGATGCTACCTCTTTAATTTCAAACGCTTTTTTTCCAGAAGGGGCTAACCCATAAAGATAGTCTGTATTAAAATAGGTTAAGAAACGGTCAGTTATAGGTAATAAATATCCTTCTTTCTGACCATTAGAACTATGATAATTACCGTCAAAGTAATCATTTTTGTTGACTTCTGATGGTAATTTTACTATTTTGTCTTCTAGGAAGTCACTTATAGTTAAGTATGGATGCTGGATATTGATACCTGGCAATCTTCTTTGTGCCAATGGTCTATTATCAAGATAAGGTACATCGAAATTTCGACCGAAATTAGAGCCATAATACTCTAAATTTTCATATGAATTACCTTTTACAACAGGCAATACCAAAGGCTTAATATCTACTTGTTTCTGTGCTAGTATCTCAAAATCTGTATGCCCATCGACTATTGCTTTCTTACAATGATATGAAATACCATTAATTTCCACATTAAATGTCGTAGTGCTATTTACATTGACATTCAACGTTTCATAAGTTTTATCAACGTAATTAAGAGAGCCAGGAACAAATGCGGCACATTGATTTTGGATGTTGTTAATTTCGTTCTTCAAATTATTATCTAGAACGTAATATACAGCATCTAAATATTTTGATACTTCAGGATAATCTGAATTAAAATTGGGGTTAGAAAACTTAAAAGCGAATATATATTTCAAGAACTCAGGATCCCTTTTATCTAAAGAGGAATATGCAGAATCAAATGCATAATCAGTGCCGAAACAAATATTGCTTGATATATCCGTTTCATCGTTTGCAGTTGAGAAAAAAAGAGTTGCAGGAGATGTTGCTCCGACTATATGCATCTGTTTTTGTCCAGGCCCCTTATATTTTAAAATATAAATATTTTGCATCTTTCCAAAATTATATGGATCGGCCCCTAATGCATCTTGATTAAGAAACATTTCCAGTGTTTTTCCAACAATTTGATGATTCGGGTTTGGTGAAATCTTCAATTTTTGCAATTCTTGATTTTTATTCCAAACAACAATATCAAATTTATCTTGCATCGTTGGGTATGAGAAAAAAATCTGTGCTACATCTAATGAATCTGAAACCATTTTATGATAAATGGTGTTGCCAGAAAGGTAATTTTTCACTTCGTCAACTGTAAGTTGATTGAGAGTTTCTGGTATTATTTTACCAAAAGCTTCTTTTACCAATTCGATACGAGCAAATGGAGAAGGTATAGACGTTATTTCATTTTGTGTAGTAGTTGTATCGCTTATTTGATCAACATACCCATGATTATATGTAGTTGCAGTTGAATTACTCCAATCAACTATAGTTGATTTTATTGAAGCAGTCCCTGCTTTCTTTATCCGAAAAATATGTCCCATGATATCAAAGTTTTAATTTATCTTCACAAATATCTTTTAGTGTAATATAGAAAAGCTCTAGAAACGCTTGAATAGGTTTTAAATTTGAAGAGATTTTACTGATATTATCACTTAATTTTTTATCAATTAAATCACAGCCTTTCTTTGATAAGAAACTAAGAGAACCATAATGAGGAGAAATGCCTACAACAATATCCAGCACATCATCATTTGTTTCGTCTAATCTAAAAGGTGCGAATGAAATGTGATTATCATTCATTTCATTTAACCAGTTTTCAAAGTCTTTTTTGTACATGTCATAGGTGATGAACGCGTTGGAGCGCCAAAATGCGTCACCTAAAATAGCACTTTTATCTTTTGCCCATTTTAGAGATGTTCTGTGTGAGACATCACGATTATTCAGATACGCATTTAATATTGTAAACATGCTCAAAGGTTTTCTGATTGTATTAATCGTAAGTTGTCCAAAATCACCAAAAACAATGCTTTCTTGTGGATCATTTTGAAGCCCAAATTCATGGAAAATAGTATTCTTTCTAGTACTCAATTGCGGTGTCTTCTGAGAAAAATCGATTATTGAAAGTGCAGCTAATAATTCAACTAAATGAGCATTATTTTGTTGTTCTCCTCCTCCATCATAATTATCATAACCTGCAGCAGCAAAATCATCACCCAGATAATACATATCGTCTAAGGTTCCATTTCCAGTGACATTTTTTTCATAATAATTTAATGCTGCCTTTGCCTTTGTTATAAAGGAGTCAGCTTGAATTGCACTCTTTTGATTTGGCTTTAGGTTAAAATACGGTAATAACGAAACTGCTCCAATTGGTGCTGTTGACAATGCAGTATTGCTATTCGTTCTCATATTTTTAAGTAGCAAAGGGAAGCCACTAGCTCCAGTTCCTCCGAAAATAGAGCTGATAATGAATACTTTATCACCATTCACAAAATTAGCGGCGAAGGAATTAAATTCTCCAGACTCAACAAATTGGTTTAATACAATGCTACCAATATTTGGATTCCCTTTAAAACCAACATTCATATCAGATGAAAGATTTGCATTAGAGAAAAGCATGCGCATCATAGCCTGATTTTCTAATGACATAGTGCCAATATTGATGAAATTTTCAAAAGAAATTCCCGTTGTACCAACTAGAGGTAACAAGAATTCTCCATTAGCACTTAAAGAAGATATTGGATTCTTAAAGAACTCATTTTTTTCGTTATTATTAAAACTGAGAGATTCATGAATGGATTGATAAGTTCTCATTATATCTACTGTTCTTACCAAATCTCCATTCGAGAAATCAGGGTCAATTATCATCGGTACGATTTCATAATCGGTTTTTACACCTGCTGCCAAAAGCATGGTGAGGGATCTCAAAACTCTAGAACCCGATCCGCCGATTGCAAATACATAAAGTTTACTCATAACTTATAAATTTAAAATTTCTGGAAGGGAACATATTTTGCAATACTACCCCATTTTATAATTAAAGAAGCCACTACAAAAATAATGAAAGACCAAATAATATTAGTTATTCCAAACATAGTGCAATCCAAATAAGACCATTCTTGTTGAGGGGCAATCTCATTATTAATTAGAGGAGTCATGGTATACCATAATGCAAAACAAAAGTTTATGAATGCATTAATCCCAGAATATACGAACCACCACATCGTCTGTCTTCGTACAGGGGCAAGTACATAATAAAACAATGCACAAACAACAAAGGAACATACAAGCATAAATAAACCTATATGAAGATATCCCTGTATTGTATCATAAAGATAAGAATCCAATTCCACACTATAAAAACCATTCGTGTAGTAATAAATTGTACTGAAAAAATCTTCCATAATTATAATGTTATTTTAATATTAAATTTACGTCAAAAATATTTAGATTCTGATTTTTATAGGCATCTGCTACACCCTCTATAAGATATTTGATACCATATGTTGTACTATCTTTAGGCAGAGTATTTTGCTCAAAATTTGATAATTGAACCCATTTGGGAATATCTAAAGCATAGTTAATCTTAAGAGAACAAGGCGAAGGATGATTAGTAGCAATTGTGTATATATACTCTCCATCTGCTTCATATTGAATATCTTCTATATAGAAATTGTTGGGTGTTACTCTATAATTATCAATATTCGTTATCGCAGACTTGGGTAACATGTTATTATTCATTTTAACCTTAAGGTTTGCCTTGAATAAATCTGCTTGATGTCTATCATTATCCCAATCTTTTACATTTATGTAGGATCCATCTCTTGACATTCTTTTGTTATTTGTTATTACTTTAGCATTAAATGACTTATGACTTTGTAGATACAATTCACTCTCACGTGGCTGAGTTGTATTCAATTTACTTATTTTTCTTAAAGCATCTGATGGACCAAAAATCCATACATAAAGAGGTCTGTTCCCATTAAACTGTATTCTTCCAGGAAAGTAATATCCATTAAAAGATGCCTCATATTTATATATGGAGACTGATAAATCTTTGTTATCGTTAAGCGCCTTAGTAAAAATCTTTGTTATTCCAGATTGTGCTTTGCGTAAATCACCTTCTCTACTTTCAAAGCAATAATCAGACACAACAAAATTTACAGTCTTATTATCTGTATTTTTCAGGGTTTGCTCTAAAACTTGATCTAAATCCGAGTATTTAGCATTACACTTTGAATAAGAAGCATTTAGCCACTTATCGACACTTACGTTTTGACGAGTTATGGTATTGTTGATATAATTGAGAGTAATCTTTTCGTTTGGTGTTAACTGTTCATCAATTCTGTCGTAGAACTCTTTAATGATTACTTCTGTATCGTTAGAGTTTCCATAAAAGTAACCCTTAACACTACCCGAATTTTCTATGTAAAAATTATATGTATACGATAGTTCTTTGAGAACTTCTGTTTGTGTATCATTTGTTGGAGTGTCATGCTTCGTTTGTCTACCATTACAAGATTGTAGACTTAAGACAAATGTACTTGCTATAAATACACAAGATATTCCTTTAATGCATTTCATATATGTTGTATTAGTAAGGTTATTATATTTATAAGTTATTATCGATAAGATTCGATATCTTTTATTTTTTTCAGTTCTTTGCCTCCTTCATTGATTAAATCATAGAATTGAGGATTGTCAGGGAGAACAAACCAAGTGGAATGTCCTCGAGACTGCGGATTTCCGATACATTCAGCCATTCCTTGTTGTTTTTTTGCGTCTTCCCATTCTCCCTCTGCAATATTCCATCGAATGCCTAATTTAAGAACTCCTTCCCATTTTATAATAGCTAGGGAATATGCTGAATCAGTTTCCCCATCAAATAAAATTTTAACTACATCAACTTTCCCTTTGGGAGAATTGATTAATTGAGGTCTTTTGTAAATATAACTCATATATTTTCTTTTTACTTGTTAACGAAACAAAATTAATAAAAAATCACATACGTACATATATACGTACGTATTATTTTAGTATTTTAGAGATGTAATATTCTTATTCTCATATATTCTTTAATGCTTCTCAAATAGCATTGAACTTTTCATGATTTCGATGAAATATAGACTGAGTTGATAATAGCTGCGATTTGGTACCGCCTGTAGCCCCGCATGGTACCATGTGACCGCTACAGCAATACCATCGAGGCGATATTTTCAGTTGAGGAGTAACGTTCTATGTTTGTTAGTATTTATTTCTCTAAATAAAATACATTCTTTTTATTTCTCTTTAATTTCACATTTTGTTGCCAGTTTGTTACTTACCACCTCCTATAGTATATATTTCTATCTATGTATCAACACATTACATATACTCCTTTACAATGTCTTCAATCTAATCTATATTTTTCGATGCGTTCAGTTTATTATAGTTTTCAGTCTTAGTTTCTGAATCTTTTTAATAATTATGCTCCGCGAGGCAATCATACACTCTACTTATTAATTCACAGGTCTATTGAATCAAATATTTTTCGGTTGGTTAATTATGTTTCTAGTCTGTTACTCATATAAAATAGTATGTCATCTATATTATTGAAACATAGTATTACAACAATTATAACAAGGAATAAGCCTAATTACCTATTGTAAATTTACCACTGATAATCATGTTAGTTAATAAATGAATAAAAGCATGCTACATAAAAAAAGGGAAGATGATCAGTATTCGTATCATCTTCCCTTGTTAATTTATAGCTATATTCAAGCTGGTTCCATAATGTTTAATAGTCTAATAGAAAGTTTATTTTCTATTTCAGCTATACTTTTAAACGAAAAATTGACTTTGCCTGATAATATTTTACTAACATATT
>JAHHQS010000116.1 GCA_020026285.1 Parabacteroides sp.
GATACCTGGAAGAACTTTACCTTCGATAGCTTCCAACAAAGCACCACCACCAGTTGAGATGTAAGATACCTGATCAGCCATACCAAATTTGTTGATACAAGCAACAGAATCACCACCACCGATCAAAGAGAATGCACCATTTGCAGTTGCTTTAGCAATAGCTTCAGCGATAGCTTTAGAACCACCAGCGAAGTTATCAAATTCGAATACACCTGCAGGACCGTTCCAAAGAATAGTTTTAGCATTAACGATAGCGTCAGCAAAAGCTTTCTGGCTTTCTGGACCAGCATCAAGACCTTCCCAGCCTTCTGGAATATCATTAGCCTGGCAGATCTGAGTCTTGGCATCGTTAGAGAATGCATCAGCAGCGATAGTATCAGAACCTAATACAAGGTTAACACCTTTAGCTTTAGCTTTTTCTACGATATCAAGAGCCAACTGCAATTTATCATCTTCGCAGATTGAGTTACCGATTTTACCGCCCATTGCTTTAGCGAAAGTAAATGTCATACCACCGCAAAGGATCAAGTTATCAACTTTGTCCATCAAGTTTTCGATGATACCAATCTTAGTTGAAACTTTAGAACCACCCATGATAGCAGTGAAAGGACGTTTGATATTGCTCAATACATTATCAACAGCCAAAACTTCTTTTTCCATCAAGTAACCTAACATCTTGTGGTCTGCATCGAAGTTGTCAGCGATAACAGCAGTAGAAGCGTGTTTACGGTGAGCTGTACCAAATGCATCATTAACATAACAATCAGCATAAGAAGCCAATGTCTTAGCAAATTCTTTCTGAGAAGCTTTCATTGCTTTCTTAGCTTCGTCGTAAGCTGGATCTTCTTTATCAATACCTACTGGTTTGCCTTCTTCTTCAGGATAGAAACGTAAGTTTTCTAACAATAAAGCTTCACCTGGTTTCAATGCTGCAGCAGCTTCAGAAGCTTTTGCACAATCAGGAGCAAATGAAACTTTAACACCTAGATGAGCAGAAACTGCATCTACGATCTGGCTCAAAGAAAATTTAGCATTAACTTTTCCTTTAGGTTTGCCCATGTGAGACATGATGATTAAGCTACCACCATCAGCCAAGATTTTTTTCAATGTTGGCAATGCACCACGGATACGAGTATCGTCAGTGATTTCACCTTTTTCGTTCAATGGCACATTAAAGTCTACACGAACAATTGCTTTTTTACCAGCAAAATTAAATTGATCAATTGTCATAATATTTTCTAATTAATAAGTAGTCATTTATTGTTGCAAACTTACAAAAAAATATTCTTTTTGATATAGTATTTTATAAATTATTCTACGAGTTTGGATCGCTTGCGGAGTCGTCATTCCGTATAACCGTAAGTTGACTGCTTGAAATATCCTATATCAGAAGTATTTGAAATCTGCGTATGAATCTTTTTAGATTATATTTTATGATTTTGCTTCAAGTTTGAATCTTATACGTAATCTTCCATCAGCAAAATCAGAACTTATTATTTTAAAATGTCCTATTTCAGAAGTGTTTGAAACATGCGAACCGATGCAGGCACAAAGATCATAATCACCAACTTTTACTATTCTTAATGTTTCACTGGCATCTTCTGGAAGTTTGCTAAGGTCTACTTCTGATGGTGCATTATCTCTAGTAACATAAAAAGAAGTAACAGGTAAATTTTGATCTATGACTTCATTAACCTTGGCTTCTATTGCTGCAATCTGTTCCGGAGTAGGAGCCGTTGCCAGTTCGTAGTCACATTTACTCTTCTTTCTTTCAATGTGGGCGTTACGAGAACGAGGACAGCCAAACATTCTGACCATTGTCTGATTCAGAATGTGTTCTGTTGTATGCATAGGAGGATATTCCTGCTTGTTATGTTCGTTTAGTTGTATATTCTGTTCCATAAAATTCTATATTAAATAAAAAAAGATTATCCG
Organism: Parabacteroides sp.; assembly: GCA_020026285.1. The sequence continues at coordinate 1,936 of JAHHQS010000116.1, forward strand.
GGAACATTACAAGGCCCCGGATAATCTCTTTTAGTTATATCTACAATTAAACAATTTATTAATGAATCAAATCAACACTACGTTTGATGAAGTTACTCAAAGCTTCACCTTTCAACATACCGTTGCTTAATAAGGCCAAGTCAATCAACTGACTAACTTTCTTTTCACCGGCAGCATATTCAGCAATAATCTTGTTACTCTGAACACGAAGTTCGGCAATCTTGTTATTTGTGTTAGTCATGTCTTCTTTTTCAGCCTCAGTAATTTCTTCTTCCTTCTTGCCGTTCTGAGCATCTCTCAAGTCAGACTGACGAGCTTTCCAGCCCTTCATATCAGCCAAGATAGGTTGAAGCTTTTCGTTACAAGCAGCTTCTTCTTTAGATAGGATTTCCTTGATCAATGCATGATCAGTATTCAAAACCAAATTGTAGCTGTCTGGCATTTCTCCGTAGAAAGACATACCTGGCTGCATAGCAGACATTTCACGCATACGGCGAAGATATTCACCCTGTGTAAGAACAACCGGATTGGCATTTTCACCCATTGCTTCAAGTGTAACCATGAATTCAGCCTTTTCCAGTTTAGGCATTTGGCTTTTGAAGATTTCCTGCAATGCCTGAGTCTGTTCTTCATTCAAATCGACCTTGTTTGCATCTTCCTTAACAATCAGACGTTCGATAGTGTCGCTATCTACACGAACGAAACGGACTTTTTCAAATTTCTGTTCCAACTGGCCGATAGCGTGAACATCCAGCTGACCGTTCATTACCAATACGCTATAGCCTTTGTCTTTGGCAGCCTGGATATAGCTGTATTGTTCATCTTTGTTAGTAGTATACAAGTAAACCAAAGTACCATCCTTATCAGTCTGATTATCTTTGATCAAAGTTTTATATTCTTCGAAAGTGAAGTACTTGCCGTCAATATCTTTCAACAAAGCGAATTTAGAAGCACGATCATAGAATTTTTCATCTGTCAGCATTCCGTATTGGATGAATAATTTCAAATAATCCCATTTTTCTTCGAACTGAGCACGGTCTGTCTTGAATATTTCTTCCAAACGATCGGCTACTTTCTTAGTGATATGGCTTGAAATCTTCTTCACATTATGATCGCTCTGTAAATAAGAACGAGAAACGTTCAATGGAATATCCGGTGAATCGATCACACCATGTAACAAGGTAAGGAATTCAGGAACGATACCTTCAACAGAATCAGTTACAAACACCTGATTGCAATACAATTGGATCTTGTTGCGGTGCAGATCGATATTACTCTTGATACGAGGGAAATAAAGAATACCAGTCAGATTGAACGGATAATCCACGTTCAGATGAATCCAGAACAAAGGTTCTTCCGACATTGGATATAATTCCTGATAGAATTTCTTATAATCGTCGTCTTTCAATTCAGCCGGTTTGCGAACCCAGGCCGGAGTAGTATCATTTATAATGTTATCGTTGTCTGTATCAACGTATTTACCATCTTTCCATTCCTGTTTTTTACCGAAAGCAACAGGAACCGGCAAGAAACGACAATACTTGGTCAACAATTCAGAAATCTTCTGCTGACTCAGGAAGTCTTTATTTTCATCGTCGATATAAAGAATGATATCTGTACCACGATCTTCTTTTTCCACTTCGTCCAACGTGTAAGTAGGAGTACCGTCACAGCTCCATTTTACAGCTTTTGATCCTTCTTTATAAGATTTTGTGACAATTTCGACCTTCTTTGAAACCATGAAAGAAGAGTAGAAACCTAAACCGAAATGACCAATGATTGCAGCAGCGTCATTTTTATATTTTTCAACGAATTCTTCTGCACCAGAGAATGCAATCTGATTGATATATTTATCGATTTCTTCTGCAGTCATACCGATACCACGGTCAGAAATAGTGATTGTCTGGTCGTCAAATTTAACACGAACGGTCAAATCGCCCATTTCACCTTTAAATTCGCCAACAGAAGATAATGTTTTTAATTTTTGTGTAGCATCTACAGCATTAGAAACTAATTCACGTAAGAAAATTTCGTGATCACTATACAAGAATTTTTTGATGATCGGGAAGATGTTTTCGCTTGTTACCCCGATATTACCATTCTTATTCATATCTTATATTTTTTATATTGTTATCAGATTTAACAGCTGCTTTATTGCAACCACTAACTTTCTATACAAATTGAATACCAAAACGAATATTTCTGGTTTTCTGCTGTCAGGAAGTGACAGATTTGCAGACTTCATTTTTATCTCTGTCAATTTTACAAGAATTGTCTGTCACATATATAATATAAATTGAAAGATTGTTTTCTGAAAAACGTCTCAACGTTTCGAAAAAAAGGATGCAGTGTTTCTTCGAAAAGCTTTGATGTTTTTACAAAAGGCTTTGACGTTTTCGCCGGCAGATTTTAATAGCGGGTATCAAATATGGTGTGTATTCCGGAAATCCTCTTTATTATTATAATCATGATTATGTTAAATAGAAAATTCCGACCAATCAGAAAGGGATAAAAAAAATGGCCCACTCCATACGAGCAGGCCATTTAGTTAAATAATATAACTGAATTAATTATTTGTTCATTTCAGCTTCGATAGCTTCGAATTTATCACCCATGTTCAAGTTGTAATAGATACCACGCAATGCAGTCATGTAATCTTTATTATCAGCTTTCAACTGATGAGCTTTTTCGAAATAAGGCATTGCCTGTTTGAAGAAATCTTTTGCTTTAGCAGATTCTTCCTGATATTTCTGAGTATCAGTGATTGAGTTAGCTTCGCCTAATTTATTAACACCCAAGTTATAATAAACACGACCTAAGTTAGCCAGGAATTCAGGATTGTTACCATCCATGCTGACAGCTTTCTTGAAGAATTCTTCAGCTTTAGTAACGTCTTTGACACCAGTTTCATAAACGCGGCCCATTACATCGTATAACTGAGCGTTGTTTGGTTCTTTCTGGATAGCAGCATTCAAATATTCGATAGCCTGTTCGTTTCTGTTAGAATAGATGTAGTTGTTAATCAAGCTCAACAAGTAATATTTTTCATCAGGGAATTTTTCCATACCTTCTTTCAGGGTTCTTTCCAGACCAACTGAATCTTTAGCTTGTTCGTATTCGTAGCACAAATACTGGTAAACATCATTCTGACGGAATTCTGTGTTTTTAGCACGTTCCAAAGCAGCGATAGCTTTCTTTGAGTCTTTCAACTGAGTAGCTGCAACAGCTGCATAGAACTGAACAGTCATGAAGTTAGAGTCACGAGCAGCAGTTGGAGTATCTTTGAACATTGGGTGATCAGAGATCTGCAAGAACTGCTGGAAGAAATCGTATGCTTTAGCATAATCCTTCTGGTCGAAATAGTAAGCACCACCATTGATATAATAAACGTGATTAGCGCTCAGAATACCTTTGATATCTTTTGTATGTTTAGGCTTAACTTTTCCTTTTTCGTTAGGAAGCTGATCCAATTCATAAGCTTTCAGGAAGTAAGGCAATGTATTATACAAAGCTTCATACATTACAGGTTCGTTTGGTTTCTGGCCTAACATCTGCTTTGTTCTTTCTGCACTGAACTGCTGATCTTCGATAAAACCTGCAACATACCAAGTTTTAGCCTGATCTTTTGTTTCAGGATTTTCCAAAGCACCTTTAATCATTGTTCTTGCTTCAGCAAAGTTTGGTGTAGTTCCTTTAGCTAGACTTTGAGCTCCACTTACTGCCTTCTTCTGAGCAAATAAAGAAGCAGAGAATGCCATACATAGAGCTGTTGTAAATAATACTTTTTTCATCTTAAATAAAAATTAAATGAATATTCTATTTGTTTTTTTCCTTATTAATTGTTTTCCGGATTGTTATTTTCTTCTGTTTCTGTTACGTTTGGATTTTCAGAATCATTCAGAACGACGTTCTCATCTCCTGTCTGTTCCACATTTTCAGCTTCAGGATTTTCTTCAGCTTCAGTAGGAACATTACATACAGATGCAATTTCGTCATTTCGTTTTTCCAGATTAATCAGACGTACACCCTGAGTTGCACGACCAATCACACTCAAATCTGAAACCTTTGTACGAATAGTTATACCTGATTTATTGATGATCATCAGATCATTTTCATCAGTTACATTCAAAAAGGCCACTAATTTACCGGTTTTTTCTGTTATATTCAAAGTTTTTACACCTTTTCCTCCACGATTGGTAATACGATAATCGTCGATGTTCGAACGTTTGCCATAACCCTGTTCAGAAACAACCAGTGTCGTTTCTTTCTCTTTGTCTTTAATACAAACCATTCCGACTACTTCGTCCATTCCGTCATCGTCAAGTGTCATACCACGAACACCAGAAGCTGTACGACCCATTTCACGAACGGCACTTTCGTGGAAACGAATTGCACGACCATTTCTGTTGGCAATCAATACCTCTCTGTTACCGTTAGTCATACGAACCTGAATCAAACCGTCATCTTCGCGTAATGTGATTGCATTCACACCATTCTGGCGAGGACGTGAATAAGCTTCCAGACAAGTCTTCTTGATAATACCCTTCTTGGTACAGAACAACAGATAGTGAGAATTAACAAATTCAGTATCCGTTGTTAATTTCTTGACACGGATAAATGCCTGAACCTTATCGTCTGCTTCTATATTCAGCAGATTCTGAATAGCACGACCTTTGGCTGTCTTGGTTCCTTCAGGAATCTGATATACCGGCAACCAGAAACAACGTCCTTTTGAAGTAAAGAACATCATCGTTGCGTGCATAGATGCAGGATAGATATATTCAATGAAGTCTTCATCGCGAGTTTCAGAGCCTCTCACTCCTATTCCGCCACGGCCCTGAGCCTTGAAGTCTGCAAGAGGAGTTCTCTTGATATAACCCATGTGAGAAATAGTGATAATCATTTCATCATCAGCATAGAAGTCTTCAGGGTTCAGATCTTCAGAAGCATAGATGATGTCAGTCTTACGTTCATCACCATATTTATCTTTGATTTCCTGCAGTTCGTCTTTGATGATTTGCATACAAAGATCATCGTTTTCAAGAATTTCTCTCAAATGAGCAATTAATTTCTCAATTTCTTCGTATTCGGCACGCAGCTTGTCTTGTTCCAGTCCTGTCAACTGACGCAGACGCATTTCTACAATAGCGCGAGCCTGTCTGTCTGACAAAGAGAAACGTTCCATCAATCTTTCGATTGCGTCCTGAGGGCTTGAAGAAGCTTTGATGATTGCGATTACTTCGTCGATATTATCAGAAGCAATAATCAGACCTTCCAGGATGTGGGCACGCTCTTCAGCTTTAGCCAGATCATATTTGGTACGACGGATAACCACATCGTGACGGTGGTCAACGAATGCCTTGATAAGATCTTTCAAGTTCAACAAACGTGGACGGCCATTTACCAGGGCAATATTGTTAACGCTGAAAGAAGACTGCAAAGCTGTCATCTTGTAAAGCTTGTTCAGAACGACCTGTGCATTTGCATCACGTTTCACATCAATAACAATACGCAAACCGGCACGGCTTGATTCATCTGTTACATCAGAGATTCCATCAATACGTTTTTCGTTTACCAGATCAGCAATACTCTTTACCAGATCAGATTTGATTACCTGATAAGGAATTTCAGTAATAACGATCTGTTCGTGATTGCCTTCAATCTCTATTTCAGCCTTACCACGTAAAACGATACGGCCACGGCCTGTTTCGAAAGCATCTTTCACCCCTTCGTAACCGTAAATTGTTGCACCTGTAGGGAAATCAGGAGCTTTGATATATTGCATCAAACCTTCTACCTCGATATCTCCGCGGGCATCAATATATGCCATACAGCCGTCCAATACTTCACTCAGGTTATGAGTAGGCATATTGGTAGCCATACCTACGGCAATACCTGAAGCACCGTTAACCAACAGGTTTGGAATACGGGTAGGAAGAACAGTAGGTTCTTTTAAAGAGTCATCAAAGTTTAATTGGAAATCAACTGTGTTTTTGTCAATGTCACGAAGCATTTCTTCAGCCAGCTTGCTAAGTCTTGCTTCGGTATAACGCATGGCAGCCGGACTATCATTATCCATTGAACCAAAGTTACCCTGACCGTCTACTAAAGTATAACGCATAGACCACCATTGAGCCATACGAACCAGAGCACCGTATACAGAGCTGTCACCATGCGGATGATACTTACCTAAAACTTCACCAACAATTCTTGCAGATTTCAGATGTTTTTTGTCCGATGTATTACCAATCATGTTCATACCATATAATATACGGCGGTGAACAGGTTTGAAACCATCGCGTACATCAGGAAGGGCACGAGATACAATTACCGACATTGAATAGTCAATGTAAGCAGATTTCATTTCCTCCTCGATGTTAATCTTTATAATTCTGTCTTGATCAACCATTTAGTATTATATTAATTACACTAGAATCTAAGTCTATATAAAAAGTGCATAAAATTAAGGTTTTTCTATCGATTACGAAAACAAAAACTCTTAAAAAATCCAATTTAGGCCGTTTTAGGGCAATCTGAGGCGATTTAAGGCATTTTGGCATGATTTTTGAAATCGTAAAAAAAGGATAAAGTACTTTTTTGAGTTTCTGTTATCTGTGTTTGCGTAATAAAGATTATCTTTGCATTCGGTGTACAAAAAGTGGTCAGTTTTTACAAAATGTATGAGCCCTGTGTACATTGGCAGAAAGATTCTAAATTTATACCTATTATATAATAAAGGATGAAGAATAATTATTCAGAAAGATTAATTGAAGTTATTGAATACAGTCGTGAAGAAGCCGGCCGTTTGCAAAACAGCTATATCGGTCCGGAGCATCTGATGCTTGGCATTATTCGCGACGGTTCAGGAAAAGCCTATCAATTACTGGAAGATTTACATGTTGATCCGTTTACTATCAAAAGACTTATCGAACAGGAAATAAAGAACACTGTCGATTCGGATTATTCCACACAGGAAATAACTGTTAGTAAAACGACTGAACGTGTTTTAAGAATGAGTGATGTGGAAGCTCAGAATTTAAATAAAAAGGAAACGGATACAGAACATCTGCTTCTGGCTATTATCCGTGAGGAATATAATGTAGCTGCACGCATCCTGTTCGATTCAGGAATCACCTATTCGCTGATTCGTGAGAAGCTCGTTGCCGATTCAACAAAGGATCAGATGAAAGAAGATGATTCGGATGAAGAATTACTGGAACCGCAAGATGGTTTTACCGATGATGATGAAGATGATGAAGAAGATAGTTTTATGCCTCGCAAAGACAATCCTCACTCCTCTTCTGCCGGTAATAGCAGTTCTTCTTCTGCCAAGACAACTAACGATACTCCTGTATTAGATAATTTCGGAACAGATATGACTCGTGCTGCTGCCGAGAATCGTCTGGATCCGGTGATTGGTCGTGAGAAGGAAATAGAACGTCTGGCCCAGATTCTGAGTCGCCGGAAGAAAAACAATCCGATTCTGATTGGCGAGCCGGGTGTTGGTAAATCGGCTATTGTTGAAGGACTTGCCATGAGAATTGTTCAGCGCAAGGTTTCACGTATCCTTTTCGACAAACGTCTGGTCAGTCTGGATATGGCATCAATCGTTGCAGGTACAAAATATCGCGGACAGTTTGAAGAAAGAATAAAGGCCATCTTGAATGAGCTTTCCAAGAATCCGAATATCATCTTGTTTATTGATGAAATTCATACAATTGTAGGTGCTGGTTCGGCAGCCGGATCAATGGATGCTGCAAATATGTTGAAACCGGCTCTGGCTCGTGGAGAGATCCAGTGTATCGGTGCCACTACGTTAGATGAATATAGAAAGAATATCGAGAAGGATGGTGCTTTGGAACGTCGTTTCCAGAAAGTGATTGTCGATCCTACTACGGCTGAAGAAACATTACAGATTCTGAATAACATCAAAGAGCGTTACGAAGAACATCATAATGTCTATTACACTCCGGAAGCCTTGAAGGCTTGTGTGAAATTGACTGAACGTTATATCAGCGATCGTAATTTCCCTGATAAGGCTATCGATGCTTTGGATGAAGCAGGATCGCGTGTACATATTACGAATATTACTGTTCCGAAATGTATCGAAGAGCTTGAAGGTGAGATTGAAAAGACTAAAGCAGAAAAGATTGCGGCTGTTAAATCACAGAATTTCGAGCTGGCTGCCAGTTTCCGCGATAAGGAACGTCAGTTCTTGCAGGAACTTGAATCGGCTAAGGCAAAATGGGAAAAGGAGATGCAGGAACATCGTGAAACGGTGGATGAAGACAAAGTGGCAGAAGTCATTGCCATGATGTCAAGTGTGCCGGTTCAGCGAATTGCGAAGGCAGAAAATGCTCGTCTTCTTGAAATGACTGATATTTTGAAAAGCAAAGTTATTGGTCAGGATGAAGCTGTGAGGAAAATCGTTAAAGCGATCCAGCGTAATCGTGTCGGACTGAAGGATCCAAACAAACCGATCGGAACATTTATGTTCCTTGGTCCTACCGGTGTTGGTAAAACTCACCTGGCCAAGAAACTAGCCGAATACCTGTTTGACTCTTCTGATGCTTTGATCCGTATCGATATGAGTGAATATCTGGAGAAGTTTGCGGTTTCCCGTTTGATCGGAGCGCCTCCAGGATATGTCGGTTATGAGGAAGGTGGACAGTTAACAGAAAAAGTTCGTCGTAAGCCATATTCTGTAGTCTTGTTGGATGAAATTGAAAAAGCACATCCGGATGTCTTCAATCTGTTACTTCAGGTATTGGATGAAGGTCGTCTGACTGACAGTCTGGGACGAAGAATTGATTTCAAGAATACCATTCTTATCATGACTTCGAATATCGGAACGCGTCAGTTGAAGGATTTCGGCCGTGGAGTCGGTTTCAATACCAATCTGAATGGAGATGTAGATAAAGATTTCTCAAGAGGGGTTATTCAGAAAGCTTTGAATAAGGCTTTTGCTCCGGAATTCCTGAATCGTATTGACGATATCATTATGTTCGACCAGCTTGACAAGGATGCTATTCATAAGATTATCGATATCGAATTGAAGGGATTATACAAACGAGTTTCCGATCTGGGTTATTCTTTGGAAATAACTCCTGAAGCGAAAGATTATGTGGCATCTAAAGGATACGATGTTCAGTTTGGCGCTCGTCCGTTGAAGAGAGCTATTCAGAAATATCTGGAAGATGAAATGGCTGAACTTATCATTCGTGCCGAAGTTGGCGAAGGAGACACCATTGTTGTCGATTTCGATAAGGAAAAACAGATTATTGTTTCGAGTGTAAGGAAATCGGAATAACATTATCATTAATCTATAAGTTTAAAGTCTTATTGAGAAAGCGAAATGCCTATCAATAAGACTTTTTTATTATCTGATTCATATCTGCCTGTTATTCATGCAGGAGCGTTCGAAGAAAGTTCCAAGTCCGATTCGGTTATTCAAATCCGGTTTTTCTATTCAGGAAGGAAATCATCGTTTGTTCAATATATCTCTTTACATCAGGGAAAGTTTGGAATCCTTCTCTCCTATTTTTCGGATTGGCCGGGCAGGATTACCGAAAGCCAGCCATCCTGCTGGAATATCTCTGGTGACAACACTTCCTGCTCCTATCACAGCACCTTTTCCTATGGTGACTCCATCTAACACAGATACATTGGCTGCAATCCAGACATCGTCTTCAATATGGATTCCTTCAGCAAACTCCGACATGGAAGTATGTCCATCCGGATACTTTAATCTCAGTCTTTCATCTGCTATCAGTGGATGATTGGTTGCCAGAAGACTGACGTTCGGCCCAATCATGACATGATTGCCAATGGTTATCTTGCCGTCGTCCATCATCATCAGATTGAAATTGGCAAAGAAATTATCTCCTATAAAAGTGTGCGAACCATAATTGAACTGAATCGGACCTTGGAAATAAAAGTTCTCTCCGATGCTTCCAATCATTTCTTTGATCAATTCTGAACGAGTTTCATCTCGTTCATCCAGTGTATTATATCTGCGACAGATTTCGTGTGCCTTGTGTTTGATATCTTTCAATCCCTGTCTGCGGGCATCAAACAATTTGCCCGAAAAAATTCTTTCCTCTTCGTTTTCAATTTCTGCTTTATTCATTTTATCCGTATTTGTGTAATACAAACTTTATTTTTCTTCCATGAAAGGATTTTCCTGTCTGGTGTCAAGACGGTAAAGCTTTAACTGGCAGTACTGCATCCTGTTTTCTTTATGGTTTTTAGAAAAATAGAACAGACCGCCGCCCAGTGACTCCATTCCGGTTGCTCCCAGTTTCTGTTTCCAGCCACGGATTCCCGTGATCGAATCTTTGATACCGATTTCAGCAAGGGAGATTACTTTTCCCTTCTTTATATAAGGAACACCTTTCAATGTTTTTGTTTCAGGTTTTGCGGATGCGTCTACAGCATATATGGAATAATTAGGAAATGAAGATTTACGTCCGTTGTATACGGCCATGAACCAAAGATTGGAGAATTCGTCAAATTCAAGGTTCTGAACACCGAAACTGGTATTACCAGTATATATATAATATTTTCCATCAGGTTTTTCAGGCCCTTTCCGACGAACATTTCCCTGAGAAAGAGGATGTTCGTATTTATTCCAATTCTGGATGTCGTATTGAAGAATAACTTGATAATCATTGTCACTTCTTTCCGTGTCACCATATATTCCATAGGCTACCGTGAGATAACGTTTGTCATTC
>JAHHQS010000117.1 GCA_020026285.1 Parabacteroides sp.
ATAAAGTCGGTCATGAGACATTGGATGAAAAAAGGACAGAAGGATTGGATAATCCGAATATCGTTAATCCAATCAATCAGAATTACCGTCAATATCCTGATGAAAAGTTGAACAGCAGAATATCAAATCCTATACTTCAAGGAAATAGTTTGATTGCAACAATCGATAACGTCCCATATACCATACAATTGCCACAGAATGTAATCAAAGCTTTTCATGCAGGTGCATTACCCTTAAATACATTGGCTAATGCAGTATTGGCTAAAAGCGATCAAATGCAACAAATGGTATCTCAGAATTATGAGCAGGAGGAAAGAGAAACTATAGTCCGTACTAGAGGTATTCAATAGCGAATTATAAAGAACACAATCATGAAAGAGAAGACTCAATCAGAAAAGATTGCAGCTGAAAAGCAAATAAAGTTGATAAGTGAAGCTTTAGAGGCTGCTGTTAATGCCAATGGTTATTGGCTTAATGCAACAGGGAAAAAATATCCAAGGTTCTATCCTGTAGGCGTTGCAGTCAATCCTCACAACGGATTAATGATGGCACTGCATTCAGATAAGAATGGAAGTAAAAGCAACTTGTTCACTCTATACAACGATGCAAAAGCACGTGGAGCTTCAGTAAAAGAACATGAAAAGGGTGTGCCTTTTCTGTTCTATAACTGGAACCGTTATGTGAATCGAAACAATCCGGAAGATAAAATCACACGATCTGCATACAAACAACTTCCTATTGAGGAACAGAAAAACTACAAGGGCATTCATAATCGTGAAATCCGAACACTGTTCAACATTGATCAGACACTACTACCTTATGTAGATAAAGAAACTTATGCAAGAGCTTTGAAGACAGATGGCAACTCAGAAGAGCGTGGAGTATCTTCTAAGGACGAACGTCATCTTCACGTTGTGTTCAATGATTTCCTTGCTAAAATGAAGGACAATCTAGTTCCTGTTAGAACGGATGGTACAGGGATGTCGCACTATGAATCAACCAGAGACGTGGTGTATGTACCTAGACAAAAAGATTTTGAACACTATCATGATTTTCTTCAGGAAACTTTGAGACAAATAATATCGGCAACTGGACATCAGCAAAGGTTAGCGCGTGAAGGAATGGTTATGAAAAATGGTCTAGCTCCTTCCGAAGATGCCATTAAACGTGAAAAATTAATAGTTGAACTAGCCTCTGGAGTCAAAATGTTGCAATTGGGGCTTCCTGCACGTTTATCAAAAGACAGCTTGAATCTCGTGGATTATTGGAATAGAGAACTCAAGGAAGATCCAAAATTGATTGATATTCTCGAGAGTGAAATCAATAACAGCTTGGAAGTCATCAGGAAGGCTGAAAAAGGAGAAAAAATTGAATATGCGACATTTCGTAATCAGAGAGAAACTGTGCAGATGAAAGATACCTTACCCAAACACTATTTCATTGCTGATGAACTAAGTAAACAGCCAAATAAAGACAACAAAACAGTTGTATTGGTAATAGACAGAAAAGGGAAACAGGCAGATGTTGTGTTGCCAGCAGGAGCTTCATTAGAAGTCAATAATGAAGTTCCTGGAATGAGTAAAGTCAGAATAGAGAAAGCTTTAGAAAAGGAAGGCATAGTGAAAGTCAACTTCTATAATCCCAATGGAGCCTTGGGGTATAGACCTGACGATTCATATTTTGCAGATAAAGACATATCGGTAGCCAGACTACGCAATTGGAAATTGGAGAGCCTTTCAACACTAGATGCTACTAGTGCAGTTAAGATGGCTAACGACATCAGGTTTGAGCATATTCAAATGATCCAGGACGATAAGATGCGTTGGGCTTTGTATCTTAAACCTGAAGGTAAAGATGGTTATAGCATTTATCCTGACAAGGCAGATTTGAACCATTTCTTTACGACCTTGAAACAGTCTATGGATAATCTCGACAAAGTAAGAAATGAACTTGCAAACAAATACTATGCATTGGCCGAAACAAAGCCAGACCTAAAGGTGGATTTATTTGGAAGCAATACCGATGAAATTGATTTGAATAAGATACAGAGAGTCTCTGTCTTTAGAACCAAGGATGGAATACAGTGTGCTGCTGTCATCAATGGCGAGAAGCTTCAGCCGAGAAGTGTAACGCCACAACAATGGCAGCGTATGTGGGTTTCAGAAGACAAGAATGAGTACAAACGGCATCTTGCAGCTACGCTCTATGCTGATGTTCTGAAGGTGGACGTGAATCAAGATTTAACCACATCCGAGAAAAACAGTAGAGAAATATCAACAGAAAAACAACCTGAACCCGAGGAAAACGAGGAACGTACCGCCGGATTCAAATTTAATCGATAAAATGGCAAAAAGTAAAAATCAAGAATATGCGGAAAAGTATGCTGAATTTGCTAAAGAACAAATGCTGAAATATGGTATACCTGCCTCAGTCACTTTAGCTCAAGGTATACTTGAAAGTGCTAATGGTGAAAGTCAGCTTGCACAGAAAGAGAACAATCATTTCGGTATCAAAGCCAGCAAATCATGGCTTAATCAAGGAGGTAAGTATGGCGTGTACACAGATGATCATCCGAACGAGAAATTTTGTGCCTATGACAGTGTAAACGATTCATACGAACATCACAGTAAGATTCTAGCAAATAATGACAGATATGCAGAATGTTTTAAGCTAGCTCCTGATGATTATAAGGGCTGGACTAAAGGACTAGCTCGTGCTGGTTATGCAAGTGGTCAGAATTATGATTTAAAATTGCAGCAAATCATTGAAAGGAATGGATTAGACACTTATGACAAGCAAGTCATGGCCCAAAAAGGTTTACAAGCTAGTAATCAAAAGGAGATGAAAACGGACATATCTTCTGTTCGTTCAGTCGATGGAGTAGAAGCATCTCATTATTCTTTTCCCTTGGTTAGAGAAGAATTCCTATTTGTCACATCCCCATTCGGCACAAGACAAGATCCTTTGAATCCAGACAATAAATCCCTTCATAAAGGCATAGACATTCGTGCCAACAACGAACAATTATTAGCCACTGAAGACAATGGTAAAATTGTATCTGTCAATCATAATACTCAAACTCCTGGAGGAAAGTCTGCAACAATAGAATACACACGTCCGGATGAAAGTCGCTTGCAAGTTACTTATTCCCATCTGGATAAAATTTGTGTAAAAGTTGGAGATACGGTAAAAGCTGGACAATCAATCGGCATTTCAGGAAATACAGGGACTAGAACGACAGGACCGCATTTGCATTTCCAGACTAAAGCCATTCTTTCTGATGGAACAGTAAGAGATTTAGATCCTGCAGCCTATTTAGCAGAAATCTCTCAAAAAGGTAATATCAATATCAAAGCTCTGTATAACGGTACAGATTTGTTGGCTAAGTATCAGGAAGAAAAACCAGGTCAATCAATAGATACTTCATTGTCTCCTCAAGATTGGATGAAGAAGTTATTGTCATCCGAAGATAGTGGAAATGGTTTATCGAAAAGTCAAGATCCAATTATGGATTTTGTAGTTACTGCCTTTTCATCGCTGATGATGCTTGCTGTTCAGATTGATAATAAAAGTGAAGCAGAGCAGAATAAAAGCATATCTGAAGGAATGGACAAGAAAGAAGTAGACCTTACCCCACTCCTCCCTAATCTTAAAAATGCGACTATACGAATAGATGATGGTGGCAAAGCCATACTATTTGCTGATAATGGAGATATGTCCATCAAACATGAATTGACTTCCGCAGAACTGAGCCGTTTATCTGTAACGTTAAATAATGACCAGTTATCTGACGATTCCAAACAAATTCGTATTGCAGGTTTAGTGAATTCAATTGTGCTATCAAAATTTGCATCCCAAAACTTTGAACAGGCAATGTCAAAGGAACTGGGACAAGAAGAAAGCCTTAAAAGATAAATTATTTGCGTGATGATTTTAACAATGATACGAGCACCAGATGTGTGCATTTAAACAAGAACATTCAACATTTGCAGCTGGCATTACTCATGGTGTAAAAATTAAATTTTACGTTATGATTAAATGCGACGTTAAAGTGTCTGGCACTATCTGTAAAGAAGCTGCCATACGCAACAATAAGGATGGTAAATCCTTTCTAACTTTTAGTATGAATGTGCTGATTCCAATATCAAAGGAATCAACTAAAGCTATCGAAATTGCAGTAACAAGGGATGATATTTCAGAGGACCAATTAGCTAATTATTCTGTCGGTACCAGGTTGACTGCTTCCGGAGTTTTGATTTTCAAAAAAAGAGGTGACAATGTGTATGTTAACCTCTATGCGGAACATTTTGAATTCAACTCGGTTCCTGAAAAGGACGGAATCAATGGAAAGATGAAGTTCCGTGGCAAATTAGGAAAAACCGTCAACGAAAAGACGGACAAGAAAGGAAAGAAATATTTCTTATTCTCTGGAATGTCTTCAGAGAAGGTCGAAAATGGTTTTGAATACTTATGGGTAAGTTTCTTTCTCTTCAAAGAAAAGACAGACGAATGTTTGAAGCCTGAAGCTAAAGTTGAAATTACAGGAGATGTAGAAATTTCATTCTTCAAGGATAAGCTGAATATAACCAGCCGAGTAGATGAAATCACTCCATACGTATCAACTTATAATCCATCTAATCAGCAATAAGTATGGCAGGATATAGACGAGATCCGAATGCTCCAAGCAGTGAAGACAAAGCGTTGGAACTGTTTACGGAGATGATGATTGAGAAAATAGAGAGTCTGAATAAGGACTGGACCAAGCCATGGTTTACGAAAGGAACTATGCAATGGCCGAAGAACCTGGCAGGTAGAGAGTATAATGGAATGAATGCCCTTTTACTCATGATGCATTGTGAGAAGAATGGTTATGAAATCCCGAGATTCTGTACATTCGATTGTCTTCAGAGAATGAATCGTGAACAAGAAAACAAGAAAAAAGGTGAAGAATTAGCCAGAGTCTCGGTTCTTAAAGGAGAGAAATCTTTTCCTGTCATGCTGACAACATTTACAGTAGTCGATAAAGAGACCAAGGAAAAGATTAAATATGATGACTACAAGAAGCTATCTGATCAGGAAAAAGAGAATTATAATGTTTATCCTAAGCTACAAGTATTCAGAGTCTTCAATGTGGCCCAAACCAACCTGCAGGAAGTTCGACCTAAACTTTGGGATAAGTTAGTCCAGGAAAACATGCCTCCTGAAAGGAATAATAAGGACAACTATGCCTTTGAGCCTGTAGACAGGATGATAAAGGACAATCTCTGGATTTGTCCCATAAAACCGAAATATCAAGATAATGCCTACTTCTCAATTTCGAAGAATGAGATTGTGGTTCCTGAGAAGGAGCAGTTCAAAAACAGCGAAGCCTTTTATGGAACGCTGTTTCATGAAATGACTCATTCTACTGGTGCTGAGAATCAGTTAAACAGATTCAAGCCAGCACAAGGTTTTGGAAGTCCGGAATATGCTCGAGAGGAACTGGTTGCAGAACTAGGTAGTGCCTTGGTTTCTCAAAGATATGGAATGACCAAAAATATCAAGGAAGACAGTGGTGCATATCTGAAGTCATGGCTGGAACATCTGAAGGAATCACCTCAATTTCTGAAAACCACCCTATTCGATGTAAAGAGGGCTACGTCTATGATTACTCAGAAGATTGATAAAATAGCCCTGGATTTACAGCAAGAAGCATCTCAGGAGAATAGAATTGAACAGCCAAAAGAAAAGATTTTCTATTCATCTGTCGCTTATCTACAATCAACTGATGATACTACACAGTTCGAGGAATTGAAAGATAAACAGGATTACGATGGAATATTGAATCTTGCGAAAGAGTATTACGATGGGAATGGCATAAATGAACAGGACACTTATACATCGCCAACACAGAACAAAGGAGATAGCGTTCTTGTTGAAGATAAGGATTTCATCGTTGTGTATAATAGCACTGTTGGAGGCACATTCGATATCATGTTGAAATTCAACGAACAGGAAGTCAGAGACCATATCAACAGATACGGAGTGGATAATGCTGGTGATACTTTGAAAGAGGTTGCAAAAGATATGGCAGCTGAACGGTTTTCTGCGATAGCTCAAGAAAAGATTCCTGCATTTGAAATGCCAAATGGCGAAGTCTTATATGTGAACTATAACAGAGATTCAGATACAATTGATGTAGGTACCGTTACAAATGCCGGATTTGCTGCCATGCATAATTTCTCATATGACCATAATTCTTCTTTAGATTCTAATCTCCAGGATGTGCATGAAAAGCTGCGTGAAATGGAAGAATATCAAACAGAAGAAAATGAATACTCAGGTGGAATGAGAAGATGATAAAGTGGAGTTGTGTGTAATGCACAGCTCCACTATACTTTATAAATATACGTCGGTAAAATCTAATATATGCAAGTAATCCCCTTTTAAATCCATTTATTCATTCCATGGATAGCCGCACACATCACAACCACCATCTTCTTCAAAATACCAGTTCCCACATCGTTGACATTTAACCCTTTTTAAACTACTAAAATTATATTCTTCATCAGTAGTCACATTACGATATACTGTCCGTTGTCGATTAATGAATTCCTTATAAGTCATTTCTCTTATTATTTCATGTAGGAATTTTGGGAGCATTTTAACTAATCTATCTTTATTCCCAGGTGTTGTTGCAATAAGGTTCATAGAATCATACTCGCGCCACGACCTCCTTCCTATACGATGTATAGAGATCCATTGACAATCGTTAAAGGCTTTAAATCCAATAAATTTAACAGAATTCGGAATATATACAGCCTTTAACCTTCTGCAAAACTGAAAAGCAGATTTACCTATATATTCTATATTATTAGGCAGAATAATTTCCTTTATATTCATGCATCCATAAAAAGCAAACTTGCAGATTCTTTGCATTGAATTTGATATAATTACATTTTCTAAGGCATCACAACGATAAAACGTACCTCTTTTTAAGTGTGTAATACAATCCGGAAGATCAATACTTTTTAAGTATTTACATCCCGAAAATAGTCCTTCTCCATAGCAATCTAAATATTTGGGGAGATTTACTTTTATTAAGGATGAACAATTTGCGAAAACAAAATTCCCCAAATATTTAATAGAATTCGGAAGTTTTATTTTTTCTATCGAGCTGTACTGAAAAGCGTAATTTCTTATGCTTTTAATGGAGTATGGAATTTTGACCTCTGTAATTTTACTTTGACAAAACGCAGAACATTCAATAATTTTAATTCCATTTGGAATGTGTACTGTCTTTTCGTTTGAATAATATCCGATAATGGCGTTTCTTCTTAAGTCTGTTAGTAATCCTCTTTTAAACGAAAAATTCTTAGATTTATTAGTTATTATTATGTTACAGAAAGCAAATGGATTATATCCAATTTCTTGTACAGAAGGAGATATAACGATTTTTTCAAGATTTGTACTACAAACAAAAGCGTAATTGCTAATTCTAGTTACTGAGTTAGGTATGGTATATGAAGAAACAGGAGCTTGGAATGATATTAATTCATGCTTGTTCGAAGTATAAAGTATATTATCATCAACAATAAAATATGGAGATTTACTTTTTATTCTAACATTGTTAAACATTATAGGGTTACCTGTAATTTTAGAACAAAGTTGTGGAATAATTAATTCCTTTAATCCTGTATGGAAAAAAGCAATATTTTCAATAGTCTCTATACTGTCAGGCAAAAGTAGTTCTTCTAACTCACTACAACATCTAAAAGCAGCTTCTTTGATTTTTTTAACCCCATTTCCAATAGTAATATTATGCAACTTTCTGCATGTGTCAAATGCTCTTCTACCAATTACAATAACAGAATTAGGTAATATTATATTTCGTATTGAGGAATTTTCAAAAGCATTATCACATATCACTTCTGTTCCCTCTTTTATTACATATTCATAGGCGTCAAAGTCATCTCGTTCAATTCCGAGCAAACGCTTACCATCTGTACTGTATAATACTCCTTCGCTGTCTTTATCTGCACTCGCAAAATCAAAATCTGTTGCTTTGGTTGAATATAAATCTTTAGAATTGTTATTATTCATAGTTGTTATACATTGTTGAGGTTTTATTAACTTCGATTTAGGGATGGGGACAATATTGGGTTCTAAGAATTTAGAATATTGTATTTCTCTATGGTACTCTTTTCTTGTAATAAGAAAAGAATGTATTATTACAAATATAATTAACTCACAACAATTCACATAAAATTGTATCTTTTTATTAAGATTTATTTGTGTCTAAAGTCGTCTCGAATCCATTTGTACAAAAATTTGAAGAATCAGATTTAACGACTTAACCTCTTAGTAATTTATTAAAACTGATCTATAGGATTTGGTGTTGATGCATTGATGAAGCGGAAGGTTGGATGAGAAGATGAAAAAAGTGGAGTTGAGTGTAATGCTCAGCTCCACTATATCTTACTTCTGACTACTTAACTCATCAGATAGATGAATTTTTCATATTCTGGTGACGTTAGGAATTGATGCAGTTCAACATCATCGATGTCAGAAAGGCACGTGCCTGCCAAGTTTTCGAGAACAGTTACCTGCAACTCAGGTAACCCAAATTCCGTTCTGTTTGCCACGAAAGTCTCTATCTCTGACATAGCGAAGAAACCATATTCCGGATCTCCTTCTCCAGCTACTATTCCATATAGTGCGAAATCATTCCCTACCGGCTGACCTTCGATAATGAACCACCGAATGTTACCAATTCCAAAAGCACACACACATGTTGCTTTTTCCCCTTTCCCTTTCTGTGAATCCAAAGGAAAATTCTTGAAAAGTTCTTTCATGTCCTGAGTCAATAATGTTGTTTCCATATTCAATCGATTTAAATTATTATTCCAGTATATTAGTATTTTAGTATATTAGTATTTTAGTATAGATATAAGCCTATCAATCAATATCATAACCAATTAGGGTATCATCATTTATCAAAAGAAAATAATAACCATTTCCACAATTACGATATTCTTTGCTGAAGCCAGCCATGACATCGCCATTCTCCCGAGGTTCACACCATAAGGTTCCTTCATATCCACAGAAATCGAAACGACAGGTTTTGAAAGGCGTATGATTTTTCAAACATTCCTTGAATAATTCTACATCATGCTCACCACAATATTTTCCAAGAGTTGCTAGTCTGATACACTTACCATCTATTGATGTACCTGTTGTAATATGATTTTCATAAAGAGTCTTGCTAATGTCAGCACTTAAAATTTCCTTGATCCATGGGTTAGTGAAGGAAGCTTTACATGCCAATCTTTGATATTTCAAGATTAATTTTCTTTTCTGGTCTTCAGGATCCTGTTTGTGGGGTACATGAATGCCTTCAATTGTATTCCAGTTATTGAATAGATATCCCTTCTTTTTCTTTCCTGGAGTAATAATTCCAATCGCCCCACTCTCTCTATTGATAAACAATCGTCTTCGTTTCCCCTCTATTATTACATATAGAGATGACGGATTTTTGCTGTCTCTTAAATAAGCTTCAGCTGGATGAACACTTACAGTTTCCATATCTATGAAATTTGATTTTTATTTCCCTTTATTCATAGCTTCTTTACTGAAGCTGAATTTTGGGTTTTACGGATGCAGTATTCGTCATGTTCAAAAGCTTTCTGTAGGTTTTTCAAGAGAAATACACTTTAGCATAAAGGAAGATTTCTCCTGAAATGTAACTTGAACCGAACAGAACAGCTTAATGACATACCTTTGCTGACGGAAAACCAAATAATAGCTGAAGGAAGTTATGTCAATTAAACTATAATATCATTTTTAATTTAAAAGTGAACATATTTTTTTATATTTGTCATCAGTTAACAGATATAAAATAATATTAGATTATCTCTTAACCAAGAACTTATTATTCTAACAAACTTGCCACCACTCTCTTTTGTGTTGATTCCTTTCTATCAGCTAAAACTGGTATATAGTAAGTCTAAGTTATATTTGAGTCGTTATTAGGAGATTGTTTTTATCAATAGAAAAAACACTAACTTACTTTCTTTGGTAGCAGAAGTGAGTATATATAATTAAAATTCTAGAAGATTTCAGAATAGGCTTCTATATTTTACTATTGATTATCTAATATCTTTATTATTATATATAGAACCTTTACAAACAACCTTTTCATATATATTTAGAATGAGACCTTGTTATTATGAACAAAAGATAAATCTGGTGGATTTCCCTAAAAAAGAAATTCCTCATTTTATTTTCTCTCATAAGGGAGAAACTTATAGACTCGTATTTAAGAGTCTAGATCCGTGGTTTATTGAAATACCAAAAGAATATAAAAATTGGGTTAATATTTCTACGGACGAAGGTAATGCAGGTTCTCATATAATCAAAATAACTGCTTCTACCTATGAAGGAGAATACTTCCGAGAAGGATATATTGTAATAAATTGTTGGGATGAAGCAATAAAAATTCCTTTTATCCAATATCCCAAATACGTTCCTCACGAAGAAAGCGTTTTTATAAAATATCTTATAAAAGAATTCGACAAGGACAAAGACGGCAGACTTTCCTATAGCGAAGCGTGTACGATTACTTCCTTAAATATAGATTGTACTTTTATTTTCAGTTTAAAAGGTATCGAATATTTGCCTAATCTAACAGATCTTTCTTTGTATACACATAGTAATCATACTTTTGATTTGGATTTAAGTTATAATCTGCATTTAACTACATTCAAAAGTTCCTATTGTTGGCTCACAAACGGCATAGACCTTAGGTTTAATAGGATGTTAACCACACTCATATGTCAAGGATGTGAATTATCACAGCTTGATTTAAGCCACAATACTCATTTAATAGAGTTAGATTGCAGCAACAATCAATTGAATAATCTAGATTTATCCAAGAATAAGGAATTAGTGAGTATTAATTGTAAAAAGAATCAATTAGAAAATCTTGATTTAACTCAAAATAAGGAATTAGAGACTATAATTTGTCAGAGCAACCTTATGACTAATTTACGATTGGGTAAGAGTGCAAACTTGTCAAAACTAATATGTTCATTTAACCAATTAACAGAATTGGATATCTGTAATAATCCTACTTTATCTGTATTAGACTGTAGCTTTAATTCGCTTTCAAGTCTTGATTTAAGTACTAACAAAGCTTTAAAATCATTGAATTGTGATAATAATCAGTTAGTCAGTCTAGATTTAAAAGAAAATACAGATTTGGAAAGGCTTTGCTGTTATGGTAATAAACTGAGCAATCTTGATCTAACTTATAACCTGTTTTTAAAAGATCTATGTTGCTCACATAATCAGTTATCTAGCCTTGATACAACTAACAATACTAATTTAGAATCTCTTGCATGTATCGGAAACCATATATCAAGTCTTAACCTAAGACATAATCTTAAACTAAATAATTTGTGTTGCAGTTATAATAAACTAACTAGTCTTGATTTGAGGTACAATCGTCAATTAAGGATATTATCTTGTGAGAATAATAAATTGATCAATTTAGATTTAAGTCAAAATGAATGTCTTGAAGATGTAGATTGTCAGATGAATGAGTTGACCATTTTAGATTCTATAACCTTTAATAAAGTTTTAAAAGAACTTGACTGTAGCAATAATAAATTGATTGAATTGAATATAAGTCAAAATTGTTTCTTGGAAAAACTTAATTGTTCAAATAATGAACTAACTACCTTAGATTTAAAGAAAAATAAAGTCTTGAAATTGTTATCTTGCAGCTATAATAAATTATCATCTTTAAATCTAAAATGCAATTTATTTTTAGAAGAGGTTTTCTGTTCTGGAAATAAAATAGAGTGTTTGGACATAAGTCAGAATCTAGAACTTATAGAATGTCAATGTGATAATTTATATTTTCCAACTCTCTATTCTCCTCGTGATATTAATCTTGAGGATATATATTATGAGGATGATACATATTAAAATGACTAAGAATTCCAGAGGCATCAACTAATCTACATTCATGGTAAGATTTTGCCTATAATAGTGCAAAATCTAGAATCGAAGTTCTAAAAAAGACTCACAAAATCTTTTATTTAAAGTTTTGCGAGTCTTGAAAATAATTACAGAATGAACTACTTGTTAGGCTTTAGCTGGAGTATTACTTTCGTATATCTATTGGTTTCTGCAGGATTATGTTCAGACACCCCACCTTTTTTAGTTTTTCTTATATAAGAGTCCTTAACTCCTCGAGATTCCAATAATTGGGATATAAATTCAGCTCTGGACGCGCTAAGTTTATTGTTAATTTCTGATGTACCAGTAGCACTATCAGCTGCACCTATAACAGTCAAATATAAATTATGCTTTATTGCAACCCTTGCCAGTTCGTCAATATTAAGTTTTTGCGACGGATCTGTAAGTTTGCAAGTCCCAATATTGAAGAAAAAATAAATTGGTGCACCAACCATTTCATCATTAATTCCAGTCATGGAAATGGTATCATTAACGGCATTCTTGAATCCATTGCATCGGACACTGTCTGGTGTATTTGTTTCTGTTGCTGTTGACAATCCTTTTGAAATGTCATCAGAATCCTGTCCATTCCATTGTCTATTCCTTAA
>JAHHQS010000118.1 GCA_020026285.1 Parabacteroides sp.
CCGCAAGGCTATATTGTATGAACGACATATCGAATTATGTTACGAAGGTCATCGTTTCTGGGATCTGCGTCGAACACGTAATATGATGCAACTGGCCGGTTGGACAAAACATGGCATTGAAGCCATTCCGATTAATGCAGACGGTTCCGATATGGATTTGACGGAGGCAAAGAAAAAAGCAGATAAGTTTGAACTGACAACGGGTGATTTCCGTTATGTGATTCATCAGGTGCCTTACAATCCAGCGGCAGAACGTGAATTTGTTATAGAAGAATCATTCTATTTCTTCCCGATTCAGAAAGTGAATTTGGATGAAAATCCAAATTTGGAACAGAATAATAATTGGGGTGGAACATTTAATCCAACAATGGAATAAATATTTTAATAATATTTAATATACGCGGGGGGTCTGTTTCAGATTCCCCGTCGTATTTTTGTATCAGACTGATTAAAATTTAATAAAATGAAAACAAAATTATCATTGTTGTTTGTCTCACTGCTTTTGGCAATGAATGTAGTTTGTGCAGAAAATGACATTACTATTGGTGTCATTCAATATGATTTAAGAGATATTGATAAGAGTTTCAAAGATTTACATGATCAAGGATTTACATCTTGCGAAATAAATTATCAAAGTAATACCTTGACTAAAGCTTTTGCGGAAAAAGTAAAGGCTGCTTCAAAGAAACATAATATTAAAGTAACTACGGTTGTAGGAGTTCCTGGTAGTAAAAATCAGTGGAATTTTAGAAAAGGTCCTTCTACAATTGGTTTGGTTCCTGTAGAAGAAAGAGCTGAAAAAATCAAAGTCTATCATGAAATGATCGATTTCTGTGCTATGGCAGGTATTCCTGCAATGCACTCTCATTTCGGATTTATACCTATTGACCCTGCTTCTAGTCAGTATAAGGATTTTATTAAAGTTATGCAGGATTTAGCAAATTATGCTAAACAGAAAAATATCATGATCTATTTTGAAACTGGTCAGGAAACCCCGACTGTGTTAATTCGAACTATTAATGATATAGGTACTGGTAATGTTTTTGTGAATTGTGATTTGGCTAATTTGTTAATGTACGGAAATGCTAATTCTTTAGATGCGGTCAAACAGTTTGGTCCGTTGATTAAAGAATTTCATGCAAAGGATGGAAAATATCCAGATAGAAATAATCCTTATGAGTTAGGAAAAGAAGTTCCAATTCCAACTGGTGATGTGGATTTTCCTGCTGTAATTTCTGAATTGAAAAAACAAGGTTTTAAAGGTGCTTTAACAATTGAATGCGAATTAAACGGGGCTAGACATGATTATGTTGTTAAAACTCGTAAATATTTGCAGGATTTATTAGATAAATGATAACTTTGAAAAATATTTATGAATATATGTATTCTGTAGTGATTGTAAAAAAGTAAAATGGGTAATTGTTTTTTGAAAAACACAACATTCTTATCTTAATTATAAATGAACAGTGTTTGGAGAATTCTTATATTCTTTAAATATATATTCAATATAAAAAGAATTTTAGTTAATCAATAAATAAATAATTTTGTTGCTATGAGAACAAATAGAAGGGACTTTTTAAAAACCCTTGGAGGTGTAGCTCTATTCTCAATCGTACCGCGTAATGTATTGGGTAATGGATATATAGCACCAAGTGATCAGTTGACCAAAGGTATTATTGGTTGTGGTGGAATGGGACGTGGACATAAAAATTATGCAGGAACTCGTCTTGTCGCTGTTTGTGATGTAGATAAAAAACATTTGGAATTAGGTCAGAATCTAGTACCGGAAAAGATTGCTGAATATCATGATTTCCGTGATTTGATTTTGGATCCCAATGTTGATATAGTACATATTGCAACTCCTCCACACTGGCATGGTATCATGTCTGTAGAAGCTGCTAAAGCAGGTAAGGATATTTGGTGTGAAAAGCCAATGACAAGAACAATTGGTGAAGGTAAACGAGTAATGGAAGCAGTAAAACAATACGGTCGTATGTTCCGTTTGAACACTTGGTTCCGATTCAAAGATCCTTTCTATGGATTGGGTACAACTGTTAAACCTTTGAAGAAATTGGTTCAGAGCGGTTTGTTAGGATGGCCATTGAAGGTTACTATTAGTATGCATACCGGTTTCAACTGGAAATTCTTCTGGGTAGGAAAAGAGTATCTAGAACCACAGCCTATTCCAAAAGAATTGGATTATGATATGTGGTTAGGCCCGGCTCCATATAAACCATATAATGCCCATCGTGTACATCAGACATTCCGTGGTTATTGGGATTATGATGGTGGTGGACTTGGTGATATGGGACAACATTATATTGACCCTGTTCAGTATATCTTAGATAAAGACAATACAAGTCCTATCAAAGTGGAAGTTGATGCGCCTCAACAGCATCCTGATGCTGTAGGTACATGGCGTTCTATCACTTATACTTATGATGATGGATGTCAGATAGTCCTTTGGGGTGGTGATTATGGTAATCCAAATACTCCTTATATTGCAGGACCTAAGGGTAATGTATATAAGAACTTTGTATGTGATATTCCTGATTGGGAAAAGAAATTAGCTGAATTCCCGGATCCGGAACCACAGATTACAGACTTCCTTGAAAGTGTAAGAACTCGTCAGCCATTTGCTTTGAACGAACGTAATGGTTTCCGTTCAGCAACTATTGTAAATATGGGAGCAGCTGCTTTACGTTTGAATCGTACTTTGCATTTTGATCCTGTGAAACTTGAATTTATCAATGATGAGGCAGCAAATAGGTTGATTGATCAGCCAATGCGTGCACCATGGAATATCTAACCCAATTAATTAAAGAATAGAAAAATGAAAAAGGTATATATTTCAATCAGCGCCTTGTTATTGTGTGCAAATCTTTTTGCCCAGACTCCTGCAAACAGAACCGCAAAAACAATTGCTGCTGACGTGTTAGCTCAGATGCCAGCACAACAGGTTGAACAATATAATAAACAGCTTGGAGCATTGAGTACAGCTGGTGATGAAGCTGTATTTACATTAATTGATATGATTAATGCTCCAGGTAAAGGTAGCAATGCTAAAGTGGATTATGCATTAAGTGGATTAAGCTATTATGTAATGGCTAAAGGCGAAGAGAATGTTCGTCAGTTAGTTGCAAATGCTTATATCAAAGCTTTAGACAGAGTTCAGGAACGTGAGACAAAAGCATTTATCATTCGTCAACTTCAGGTTGTCGGACAGGATGAATCTGTTGAAGCATTAGCAAATTTGTTAGGAACAAAAGAATATACAGGTCCTGCAGCTAGAGCTCTTTCTGTTATCGGTACTAAAAAAGCAGGTGATGCTTTGAAAGCTGGTTTGATGAGAAGAATGGGTACTCCAAAAACTCAGCAGGATATTATAGAAGCTATTGCTGAAGCTAAAGTTGCAGGAGCAGAAGATCTTGTATTAGGTTTTGCAAATAGTGAAAATCTTAATATGCAGAAAGTCGCTCTTTATGCATTAAGCCAGATTGGTACAGAAAAATCATTACCTGTTTTGGCTGAAAAAGCAAAAGCTGCTAATTATACAATGGAAGCAACTGGCGCTAATGAAGCTTATATCGTCTTATTGAAACGTGTTGCAAAACAGGATTCTAAAATCGCTGAAAAAGCAGCCAAGACATTGTTGAAGAATGCAACAAAAGCTGGTAAGACTCAGACTCGTGAATCTGCATTTCAGATTCTTTTATCTTTGGCTAAAGATAACAAAGCTGCTACAAATCTTGTATTAGGTGCTCTAAATGACGAATGCAAAGATTATAGAAATGCTGCATTGAGATATGCTTCAGACTTTGTAGACGAAGCTGCTTATGTAGAGTTGGCAAAAGCTATGGTTAAAGCTGATCCTGCAGTCAAAGTGGATTTGTTAGGTTGGTTTGGTCGTGAAGCAAAATGTGCTTGCAAACATGATAAAGTAAAAGATTTGATGATTCGTTTTGATTATTCATTTGCTCAGGCATTGAAAGATCAGGTAAAATCATCTGATTTTGCTGTTCAGCAGGCTGCTGTTTGGACAATGGTTAAAATTGGTGATAAAGCTTATATCCCAACATTGGTTAATTTGTTGACTAATTCTGACAAGCAGCTTGTTCTCCTAGGTCAGGATGCTTTATTGGTATTCCCGGGAGATATTGATGATGCTGTTGCAGAAGCTATCAATGCTGCTGGTGATCAGGGTAAGATTGCTGGATTGGAATTATTGGCAGCTCGTATGGCTGATTCAAAAGTCAATACAGTTCTTGAACAGACTAAAGCTTCTTCATCAGATGTAAAGAAAACAGCATATGCTACATTAAAAGATGTCGTTGTCGCTAAAGATTTTACTCAGATTTGTGGAATGTTGGAATCTGCTTCAGCAACTGAAGTTCCGGCATTACAAGCTGCAGTGATTTCCTCTGTCCATTTTATGCCAAAAGCTGATCAGGTATCAACTATCACTCGTCGGATGTATCAGGCTGGCGAAGCTAAGAAACATTTATACTATGCAGTATTGGCTTCTACTGGAGATCAGAAAGCATTGGATATGATTATCGAAGGTTGTGAAGAGAATACAGGTGCAGGTAAGGATGCAGCAGTTGGTGCATTGTTGACTTGGAATGGTATTGAAGCTTCTGATTATTTATACGAAATAGCCAAAAGTGGAGAATCTCACGTGAATTCAAAGGCCTTGGATCGTTATATCGAGTTGGTCTCTAAAGCCAAGATGACAGGTGAAAATCAGTTATTACGTTTGCGTAAGGCAATGGATGTTGCCAAGAGTGACGATCAGAAAGCTTTAATCTTGGAGCATGTTCAATCAACAGGTACATATTTAGCTTTGCTTTATGCTGGAGAGTATCTAGATAATAAATCAGTTCAGCAGCCAGCAGCTCAGGCTGTAATGAATATTGCTCTTGGTCATAAAGAATATACAGGCGATAATGTCAAAGTATTGTTGAATAAGGTAATGCAGGTATTGGATAATCCTGATGCTCATTATCAGAAAGAAGCTATTAAGAAACATTTGGCTGAAATGCCTAATGAAACAGGTTTCGTTTCTATGTTCGATGGTAAGAGCTTGCAGGGTTGGAAAGGTTTGGTAGAAAATCCTATTGCTCGCGCTAAAATGTCTGCTGCTCAGTTGGCTAAAGCTCAGGCAAAAGCAGACGAACAGATGCGTAAAGACTGGAAAGTAGAAGATGGTTGTCTTGTATTTGAAGGTTCTGGTTTCGATAATTTGTGTACTGAAAAGCAATACGGAGATTTCGAAATGTACGTAGAATGGATGCTTGATCCAGCAGGACCAGAAGCTGATGCCGGTATTTATTTACGTGGAACTCCTCAGGTTCAGATTTGGGATACTGCTCGTGTAAATGTAGGTGCTCAAGTTGGTTCAGGTGGTTTATATAATAATCAGAAGAATATAAGTAAACCTAAGAAAGTTGCTGATAATAAGTTAGGTGAATGGAATACATTCTATATCAAGATGGTTGGTGATCGTGTAACTGTTCTTTTGAATGGAGAAAAGGTTGTTGATAATGTAATGATGGAAAATTACTGGGATCGCAAGCAGCCAATCTTCCCAACAGAACAGATTGAATTGCAGGCTCATGGTAGTAGATGTTCATTCCGTAACTTATATATTAAAGAATTGGAACGTCCT
The DNA here is from genome assembly GCA_020026285.1 of Parabacteroides sp. The sequence goes on from JAHHQS010000118.1 coordinate 5,669, forward strand.
GAACCATTCCAGTTGTCAGAGCAGGAAAAGAAGGAAGGCTTTGAAGTTTTGTTTGATGGTACAAATATGTACAAATGGCAAGGAAATACAGTTTCTTACTTGTTAGAAGATGGTTGTATTTCAATGCATCCTGAAAAGGAAGGTTGGGGTAACCTTTATACAAAGAAGGAATATTCTAATTTCGTTTATCGTTTCGAGTTCCAGTTAACTCCAGGAGCAAACAATGGTATCGGTATCCGTACTCCAATGGGTAAAGACGCTGCTTATCACGGAATGGAAATTCAGGTATTGGATTGTGAAGATCCTATTTATAAGTGGATTACTCCATATCAGCATCATGGTTCTGTTTATGGTGTAATAGCAGTAAATGAAAACCATAACAAGGCAATTAAACCGGTTGGTGAATGGAATGTTGAAGAAATCATGGCTGATGGTGATCATATTCGTGTAACTGTTAATGGTGTAGTTATTCTTGATGGTAATATTAGAGAAGCTGCAAAACATGGTACTGCTGATAAGTTGGAACATCCGGGCTTGTTCAACAAGAAAGGTTATATCGGATTCTTAGGACATGGTTCTCCAGTTAAATTCCGTAACGTACGTATCAAAGAATTGAAATAATAAAATAGTTAATTGATACTTTTAAAACTTCCGATTTAGTCGACTCAAAATAATAGAGTGACTAATCGGAAGTTTTTTTATGGTTTTAAGTTCTTGTTGAAAGAATAAGAACATTTAATGAGTTATCTTTATTATTAACCGAGTATTGAAAATTTCTTATATATTTGTAAGTGTATAAGAATTTTAAATCATATCCTATGAAATCCGTATTAATATTGGGGTCTGCAGCAGCTTTATTAGCTTCTTGTACACCTAAGCAGAAAACAGAAACAACTGCTGTAGAGAAGAAACAGCCTAATGTAATATTTTTAGTAGCAGATGATATTGGTTTTGGAGATTTTAGTTGTAATGGAGCTACTGAGATAAAGACACCAAATGTTGACAGACTAGCTGCTAATGGAGTAAGATTTACAGATGCTCATGCTGTTGCTGCAACAAGTACTCCTTCTCGCTATTCTTTATTTACGGGGCATTATGCCTGGAGAAGAAATGATACAGGTATTGCTGCAGGAAATGCAGGAATGGTAATTCGTCCGGAACAACCAACTGTAGCAGATATGTTCAAGTCTTGTGGTTATGCTACAGGGGCGGTAGGAAAATGGCATTTAGGTCTGGCTGATAAAACGGGTGGACAGGATTGGAATGGTTTTATAACTCCAGGTCCAAAGGATATCGGATTTGATTATTCGTATATCATGGCAGCAACAGGCGATCGTGTCCCTTGTTGCTGGGTGGAAAATCAGCGAATAGTTAATCTGGATCCAAATGATCCGATTGAAGTCAGTTATGAGAAACCTTTCCCTGGGGAACCTTTAGGAAAGGATCATCCTGAAATGCTTACCAAACTGAAACCTAGTCCAAATCATGGTCATGATATGGCTATTGTCAACGGAATTTCTCGTATTGGTTATATGAAAGGTGGAAAACAAGCCTTGTGGGAAGATGAATTTATTGCAGACAGTATTATGACCAAAGCCGTTCAATTTATCGATACACATAAGGATTCTCCATTCTTTTTATATGTTGGAACGAATGATGTACATGTTCCTCGCTGGCCGCATCCTCGTTTTGTTGGCAAGAGCGGAATGGGACCTCGTGGTGATTCTTTGCTCCAGTTCGATTGGATTGTTGGAAATATATTGGAATCATTGGAAAAGAATGGTTTGACCGAAAATACATTGATTGTTCTAACCAGTGATAATGGTCCGGTTGTAGATGATGGATATGCAGATCGAGCTGTAGAATTGTTAGGAGATCATCGCCCTTGGGGAGATTACAGAGGTGGAAAATATAGTAACTTTGAAGCAGGAACGCGCATCCCTTTAATTGTTTCATGGCCCAAAGAAGTAAAGCCTTCGGTATCGAATGCTTTGGTTTCTCAGATAGACTTATTTGCTTCCATGGCAAGTTTAATGGGAAAGAAGATGGAACCGGGAGCTGGAGTTGACAGTCAGGATTATTTGGATGCCTTTTTGGGTAAAGATAAAAAAGGTCGTGATTATGTCATGGAATTTGCAGGAGCTTTGTCTGTTTCAACAGGAGAATGGAAATATATAACACCCAATAATAAAAGTGCTTATAATAAATTGACCAATACAGAACTGGGTAATAGTAAGGAAGAACAATTATATAACTTGAAACAGGATGTCGGTGAGAAGAATAATGTTGCAGCGGCAAATCCTGAAGTTGTAGAATCATTAAAGAAGATTATTGAAAAAGAGGTAAATAAATAATTATTTAAGAATAGACGGAATAAAGAAACACAATGAAAAATGCGTTTTTAATGATGCTGTTGTCTTGCTCATTACAGGCAACAGCATTCACATTTTATGCAAATGAGGAAAAGACTGTTTGCGAGTATGTAAATCCTTTTGTAGGAGCTAGTACAAATGTTCATGATGCCGGAGCATATCATGGGTTAGGTAAAACAATTCCAGGTGCGACTTTCCCTTTTGGATTGGTACAGTTAAGTCCAAATACAATTACCGGTGGAGATAACGGTCCCGGTTATAGTGACGAGCATACTAGTATTGAAGGTTTTGCCTTTACTCAGATGAGTGGAATTGGCTGGTATGGTGATTTAGGTAACTTTTTGGTGATGCCTACAGTTGGTCCGATGCATACCAATTCAGGTCGATTGGAAAATCCGGATGCAGGTTATCGTTCACGTTATGATAAGAAATCAGAATATGCCAAGGCCGGTTATTATTCAGTTTTCTTGACTGATTACAAAATCAAAGCGGAAGCAACTGTTGCACAGCGTGCAGGAATGCTTCGTTTTACATTCCCGGAAAATAAACAATCCCGAATTCAAATTGATTTGGCTCGAAGAGTAGGAGGTACATCAACCTGGCAGGAAGTTCGTCTGGTTGACGATCATACTATCACGGGTAAAATGATTTGTAATGCCGAAGGTGGCGGTTGGGGCGATGGTGCCGGAAAACCGGATTATGTTGTCCATTTTTATGCCCAGTTCTCAAAGCCATTAAAGAATTATGGCGTTTGGTCTGTTCCTATTCCAGAAGGATTGGTTCGTAAATTGCAATTTGTCGGTTCGGATGAATTTCAAAAGATGACATCAAAGGCAGATATTCATCGTGGAGTAAAATCTTATTCAGGAAAGCATTTAGGATTCTTTACCGAGTTTGAAACAGAAAAAAACGAAGAAGTCTTGATGAAGGCTGGTATTTCTTTTGTTAGTGAAGAAAACGCACGAAAGAATCTGGAATCAGAAATTAACGATTGGAACTTTGAGCATGTTTTAAAAGAAAATCAGCAGGCTTGGAATACGGCTCTTTCAAAAATGCATGTGGAATCTGATGATGAAGAGTTGAAGCATATATTCTATACAGCTTTGTATCGCACGATGATTGACCCTCGTTTATATTCAGATGTGAATGGAGAATATGTTGGCGGTGATAAGAAAGTTCATCAGACGGGAGACTTCCAGAAAAGAACCATATTTAGTGGCTGGGATGTTTTCCGTAGTCAGATGCCTTTGCTTACTATTATTCGTCCGGATGTAATCAGTGATATTTTGAATTCATTGGTCACTTTGGCTGATGAAAGTGGAAACGGATATTTGGAACGTTGGGAATTTCTGAATGCTTATAGTGGATGTATGATTGGTAATCCGGCTATTTCTGTTCTTACCGATGCATATAAGAAAGGCATTCGTAATTTGGATTGGGATAAAGCTTGGAAATATGCGGAAAGTTCTTCTCAAAGATCAGGTAATTCTGAACATGGTTATGTGCCGAATTCTGTTTCAGAAACATTGGAATATGCTTATTCAGAATGGTGTATGGCCGAATTGGCAAAAGCTTTAGGCAAGAAGGATGCAGAGAAGAAGTATCGTGAATTGGCTCTTTCCTATCAGCATATTTATGATGCAGAACATCGTTGTTTCCGTCCTCGTGATGAAAAGGGAGAATTTCATACCTGGCCGGAAAAGGGAAGACTGACAGAAGGATATGGATGTGTTGAATCTAATCCTTTCCAGCAGGGATGGTTTGTTCCACATGATATTGAAGGATTAACCAGGCTGATGGGTGGACAGAAAAAAACTTTGGAAGAATTGGATTATATGTTTGCCAATACACCAGATGATTTTCTTTGGAATCAATTCTATAATCATGCCAATGAACCGGTTCATCATGTTCCGTTCTTGTATAATCGTTTAGGACAACCTTGGAAAACTCAATATTGGACTCGTTATATTTGTCGGAAAGCTTATAAGAATGAAGTAAAAGGTTTGGTTGGTAATGAAGATGTTGGTCAGATGTCAGCATGGTATGTACTGGCTTCTGTAGGTATTCATCCGATTTGTCCGGGAGATACTCGTTTGGAGTTAAGCGCTCCTTTGTTTGATAAAGTAGATATTCGTGTAGCCGATGGTAAAGTCTTTACCATTCAGACAAAAGGTCAATCGAAAGCAAATACTTATATTCAATCGGCCAGATTAAATGGTAAACCTTATGATAAATGTTTTATCGATTATCAGGATATTATGAAAGGTGGTGTGTTGGAAATTGTGTTATCTGACCAGCCAAATAAGAAATGGGGAAAGAATCGTTGACGTTATTTAATCAAGATTTAATATGAAGGACGGAGGAATTTATCTTCCGTCCTTTTTTGTCAAAAAACAATAGTTATAACCATCTTCTTTGATATTGTTTTATTTAGAAATGGCCTTTGTCCCGTAATTTGATTCTAATATACTGAAAATCAATAGTACGTTGTCCCGTTTAAAAACTATTAATCCCTTTGTCCCATATAAGTAATCATCTAATTTTGCTTTCACAAATTCAAAACGTATTGATGATGAAACGAACAAAATGTTTATGTGTGGCAGTTGCCTGTATGATGTTGGGAGCAGTTTCTGTTTCTGCTCAAGTAAAGATTACTCCAGAAGCTGGTATTTCTATTTATAAAGATGGAGTCGGAAGTAGCAGTGAAAAGGCAACAGTTTCTCCACGTTTGGGAGTAAGTATCGATTACTTCTTTAATAAAAAAGCAAGTGGCTGGGGAATTATGTCAGGACTCCATTTCTATCAGAAGAAGGATAACTATTCTTATGGTGAAATCAGTTTTCTGAATGAAAAAGGAGAGACTCTTACTTCTCCCTTTATGCCGGAATATGGTACCAATGTCTTTGGATATGGTTACGGTTCAATGGCTCCTGGTGAATATGGAAACGGGGGCTGGGGCTCAATCAAGCTGGATAAGAACAAGCAGTTTCAAAGCATAGAGAATAATCATGTAAACTGGCGTCGTGATTATCTGCAGCTTCCTTTATTGGTTAAATATAAATGGCAGATGAACGATACATACAGTCTGTCGTTTGCTGCCGGAGGTTATGTGGCTGTAGGTATTAGTGGAACACAGGATACTGACCGGATTACTTACGAAGTAAAAGATAATAAGATTTCAAATGATAAAACACATCGAGGCGCCTATGAAACAGCGGCTTACAATCGTCTGGATGCTGGATTCAGTTCGCGTGTTTCCTTTCAGGCAAAGCGTCTGTCTATCAATCTGAATTACGAAACCAATCTGAACCGTCGAAGTTGGATGGGACATGAAAATCTGATTTCTCTGACAGCCGGTTATACCTTCTGATCCAGTAATAATTTATTAATATCCTATTGATACGTCTTCTTGGAAGTATCGATCATTCCTATCATTTTCGAAAATATTCATAATTATTTATATTTGCAGTTATGCAGACTTTTTATTGGATTCTTATTATATGTTTAGGTTGGATATGCACAAGTTGTACAACGAACGAAGAACGTTCGGCTATCCAAATCATGGAACAGGCAGAGAAATTGATTTCTTCTGATCTGAATGTGGCTCATGTATTATTGACAGACAGCTTGAAACATCCGGAGAATCTGGACGATAAGATGAATGCTCGTTGGTGTATGCTTCGTAGTCGGCTGGCCGATTCCATTCATACTGAATTACCTTATGTCCCACAAATGGAACGAGCTTATAAATATATGAAGCGTAACGGTTCAACAGAGGATATGTTGAAGGCTGGTTTGTATCTGGGACGTACTTATATGGACGATTTGAAACCAGAAGCGGCTCTTCATGTCTACTCGGATATCCTTTCTGAAAGTTTGTCTGTCAGAAATCAGAAACAGACTGCTAATATTTATTCTTATATGGGGGATGTTTACGAATTTCAACAGTTATTTCCGAATGCTATCGAGAAATATCTTTTGTCTTCTTCTTTGTTTGAAGAGATAGGAATGAAACAAAATCAGGCAGGCAGTTTACTGAATGTGAGTCGAAATTATGCTCATATGGATTCATTGGATCAGGCTCTGGTTTATATGTTAATGGCCGATTCCATTCTGACTTCATGTGGCGATTTGAAGAATAAAGCTGCAGTTTACAATGGCCTTGGTAATATCTATAGTGAGAAGGGGAATTATAATCTGGCCGAATATTATTTGAGAAAGAGTATCGAATGTGATCCTTATAATGCAGCCTCCAACTATCTGGCTTTGGCAGATCTCTTCTCTAGAAGAGGAGATCTGAATAAGGCCCGTTTTTATCAGCAGCAGATAAAAACTCATTATCTGGGAGGTAAAGCTTCTATTGAATTACCATATTATTCTCCTAATTTCCGCAAATTATGTAGGCTCTCGTGTTATAAATGGATATTTTGTAA
>JAHHQS010000119.1 GCA_020026285.1 Parabacteroides sp.
GTGTTTATTAACCATGTGTTACACGTGCTGTGTTACAAAGCGATAATGAACGTTTGCTTATTCTTCAGAATACATTAGAAGTCAAAGATATACGCGAGGGAAAACCGTTAGGTTGAAAGCCCCAAGCGGATCACAAAACAAACGCAAGTAGCAAAATTGTTACTTGCGTTTTTCTTTTATATGCATTTTTGTAGAAACGAATAAACTTTACGCGACACTTCGGCTATTATACGCTCATTTGTTTCCAAATCTTCTCTTGATTCTTTCACAAACACAGCAATACTGAATTTTCGATTCTCTGACATAAATACAAAACCGATATCATTTACTCCTACAAACACTCCATTCTTATCCTTGACACTTGTACCTGTTTTATGCCCTATACGTACTTTTGAAGGCAACCCCGCAGGCAATCGATGCACACCCGTTGTACAATTTAGCATAGAGTGTAAAATAAAGTCATAATATTCTCCTTTTATTATCCGACCGGCAATGAAATCATCAAGCAATTTAGCCGATGACAAAGGCGTACTCCAATTATCAAAGCATTTGCTTTCGTCGAAGTGCATTTCTTGTTCTGTCGCAGAAATATTGAAATCACTCACCCCTATATTTCGAAGCAAAGCATCTGTTCGTTGAGGATTGATAATATGGTCAAAAAGGATATCACACGCATTATTGTCACTCCAATGTAACGTATAAGTCAATAATTCTTTAACTGAAAACCAAGTGTTACCCTCAGGATATTTGTCACGTAAAGGGCTATAGGTATCTGTATGCAGTTCCTCCTTTTTCACATAAATCAGTGTATCCAAATGAACAGCATTTTGTTCCAAGTTCTTAACCACAGCCAACGCTTGATGAAACTTATATACACTCATCATCGGATAACGTTCATCATTATTTATTGTCAGTGTGTCTTTGCCATCTATAATAACAGCAATGCCCACTTGTGCCTTATAACTGGCAATAAGATGACGTAATTGCAATTTTAGAGGTTCATAATCTTGAGCCAAGACGGCAGGAGAACAGATTAATATCAGTAAAACAAAAGACACAACTTTCTGCCAAATTGACACAATAGCAAGTTTTGTATAATTTCTGAACTTGTTTGATTCCGACTTCCGATTCTGCATAATTTTAGAATAATATCTTCTACTTATTTATTTTAACTTTATCCTATTTCAACTCATTTTCCAATTCCTCAGCACTAAGATTCTTGATAAATTTACTACCCTAACGGCTTTTCGCCTGAAGAGTTATAATCCGCATTCCTAATGCCACAAAAAACTTCAGCACTTCACTGTTTTACAAGAGCTACTGCTTTAATTGGACTTTGTTTACGTGTGCTCAGGTCATAAAGCAATGAAGCGTAATCTTAATTTAGCGTCAGAAACTGACTCATACAAATACATTTTAATATGAAACACTACCATAGCACTCAATTATTGCGTATTCCACAAAAATAAGATATTTATTGATTCCAGACAATATATTCTTTCAACACATAAAAAAGGTCTTCAAATTTGAAGACCTTTTTTTATTTCGCAATAATTTAATTTTTCAATTTAATCTCTCGGTTTGTCATCGCCGATAATCAACAAAATAATGATTGCCAATATCGGAGAGAAGAAGATACTCAATAGTAGCCAACCTACCACATTGCGATGACGTTTGCGAGCTATTTGGGCAACAAGTACAAATAACCCAATTGCAGCACCGAGAATCATCAAAGGTATTAAAGGTAATGAAATCAAAGCCAATCCTCCACCAAGAGCTGAAAAGAAAGAACTGTCATTTCCACTTTCCTCTGCCAATGCTTCATCCACTATCACTTTTGAATCGGCAGTTTCATAAGAAATCAATTTATATTCTACCTTAAATGCAGGATAATTAGACCATCCATCTGTCTTATAATAATGATAATTTCTCGCACGTTCATAGGCTGGAATATCAAATTTCTTGACGAATCCGGGATGTATGGTCACATTTTGACTATAGATTTCACGATCTATGGGATTGCCTTGCATATCATAGTAAGTCAACTGAAACTTAACCTTTTCTATATCCTGCTCAGTATTATTCTTCAAAGACATAGCGCCATTAAAATCCAATGAGCCTTGCTCATACGATACGAATGAGACATCGTCGTCAGCAACAGCCGACAATGAAAAATTAAGAAGTAGTACGAATAATAAAATAACCTTTTTCATCGCTAAAATTTAAATTATGGTCTGTAATAATAATCTCTCTTATTGTCACCAAGGAATAAAAGAATAAGAATCATCAAAAACGGAGTAAAGAACATACTCAAGATAATCCAGCGAATTGCATTTCTGTTGCGTCTGCGCGCCATTTCACCAACCATTGCAAATAGTCCGGCAAAAACACCAAACAAAAATAGCCGCACAAGATCTTTTACCAAAGGATTGTATGGGCATTCGTCATTATCCTGTAAAATCTGTTGGGATTCTTCATCTTCTGCAATAGCCAGTTTTGTTTCAGTCGGGTTTTCGGCTTCGGTTCCATCAGCCACACTGACCAGTACACCCTCTTCCATTTCTTTCAAGTTCTCATCGTCAGTTTCATCAGCCACGCTCACCAACATTTCCTCTTTGGGAGCTTTTCTTTTTATGATAACCTTCTTTCCTTTCGGTGTCTTAGTTTTTTCAATCACCTTTTCAACCGCTTTCGTTTCAGCCACCGCAGGTTTAGTATTTTGGGGCTTTACAACCGTCTGATTATGGCTCAATAGTTTAAATCTGATTTTAAATGTAGGGTTTCCCAATGGTTCGGGAGTTTTATAATAGTGGTAGAATCTGTCATGTTCATAAGCTGGAATATCCACTTTACGCACCATACCCGGAGCTATGGAAACTTTTCTGCTATAGTCTTCATAATCCATTGGATTATTATTCATATCGAGATAGGTGATGCGGAACTGTACATCCTTGATTTCATCTTCAGAATTGTTTCTCAAAGCCAACGTACCTTTCGAATCTATCCAACGCTGTTCATACGAAACCATCGTCACCGCCACATCAGCCACAGCTGACAAGGAGATAGTAACGACAAGCACTAATAATAAAACAACTTTTTTCATAGCTTTAGTCTTTAATTTTCTATGGTATTTCCTATATAACAAAGTTACAAAACTATTTAATATATACACACTTAATTTCCTAAAACTGTGAAATGTTGTAAAACATTCTCAAATAGCGGCAGGATTCTGCTTTTCTTTGCTATTTTTGCATCGTAAAACCATTAAAAAAAATCGGACCGTGGAAATACCCCGCGGACTTTATTCAACATAAAATTTAATTAACCGACATGAAAAAATTAATCTTATCTATTTTCCTAATGGCTGTTGCCGTACAAGCATATGCTTGGAAACCATTAATGGCAGGACACAGAGGCAGTAACCTTGGTGTCGCAAATACAGCCGAAGCCTATCGCAATGGTGTGGACGTTTATGGCTATCAAGGCTTGGAATGCGACGTTCGTGTCACTTCCGACGGCCACTATGTAATTTGCCACGATGAAACGACCAACTCATTGGGTGGTAATCTAAACGTTGCTACTGCCACTTTAGAGCAGTTGAAAGCCGAGACATTGACTCAAACCCGCAACGGAATTGAATACACTGGTAAAATCTGTACCGTTGCCGAATACCTTGACATCTGTAAGGAAAAGAATGCGTTCCCTATCATTGAATTGAAATGGACAACAGGCATCAACAACAACGATATGTCAAAATTCCCAGGCTTAATGAAATTGGTTGACGAACGCAATATGCGCTCAACAGCTATTTTCTTGACCTCAATGCAAAAATCATTGGAATATATCCGCACGAACTATCCCGATGCCACTTGCCAATACCTAATCAGCAATCCTAACGATGACCGCTTCAATTGGTGTGTGAAATGGAATGTCAATCCGTCCATCCAATCCGGAAAATTCGAGAAAGATTTGGTCGTTAGATACCATCAAAAAGGTTTGCAAGTAGCCATGTGGACTGTAAACAGCGAAAGCAACTATAACAAATACGGCAAATGGGGCGTTTACATGATGACTTGCGACTACTTGCCAGCTAAGGATATGCCTGAATTGCCAGAAGTGGATTGGGATGCCATTCCACAAGTGAAAGATCCTATCCAACTTGATGTCACAGTTCTTTGGGAAAGAAGTTTGGTCAAAGACAACCTTCCTATAAATTTTCCTTCAAAGTCAGGTGAGATTTACAAGACAGGACAACAGGCTGCCATCGTTGACGGAGTTTTCTATGTCAACGACTACGGCACAAAGACACTGCTTGTCATGGACCAAAACAGCACAGAAGTAAAAGCTATCCCTGCCAGTGATGAATTGAGCGGTAGCCCTGCAATGGGTATCACTTCCGACGATGCCGGTAACATCATCCAACGCTATGAAGATGGCATTTCTGTAAATCCGTCAAAAATCCGCATCTTCAAAAAAGGCGAAAAGACAGGTAAAATCATCAATTTCACCCTACCCAACAACGGACAGGCTAACTTTGCCTATGCCAGTGGTGACGTATTTTCTGCAGAAGGCGGTTACTTGTATGTCTATCCCAACCGCCAAAGCGAGGTCTATACCATACAAATCAAAAACGGTGAATTAGGCTCTATCACATCCGTAGCCAATCTGTCTATCGCAGCATCAACAGCAGGAGTGATTCTTCCTATCGATAACAATCCTAAAAACTTCATCTACCAAGTGCGTAACTATGGTTTCTACTTGGTCAACGGAACAGACAAGGGCGATTACTTGACAGGCTCTGGCAACACTACCGCACCTAACCGCAACACTTCATTGGGCGGTGCATTCTTGCGTATCGACGGACACGATATTTTAGTTCACCCTTCAGGAACAAACTATAACGGCGGTTTCTCTATCAAAGATATGTCAGCCTCTGCCAAAAACTTGGCAACCATCGAACCTCTTGGCAAATTAGGTTACACCGCCAACAGTTCAACAGGCTCATTCATGAAAGCCGTTAAAGAGGATGAAAACACCTATACACTCTATGTTTACGCTATGGGTGCAGGCTACGGAGCATACCGCATCTCCAAGAAAGGCGCAGGAGTGGAAAACATCACTGCTCAAAACAATGCAAAATTATATCCAACAGTTGTCAACGATATAGCCACTCTTAGTAGCGACAACCCTATTAACGACATCCAAATCTTCAATCTATCAGGCGCAATGGTATTCAGCACAAAAGGTAACAACGAAAACGTACAAACCCTTAACCTTGGCGAACTACCACAAGGAACATACATCCTACGCCTCAACCAAAATGAATCTATCAAATTGATAAAGAAATAATCCTTAAAATGTTGTCTTATGGCCTATACATCCAAGATTAATCTGTTCCTTATCATACTGATATATGGAATTATCATCGGTGCTATTCTACCGATTTTTGATTATTGATTTTTCTTGGATAGGCCTGGGATTACTGGTCTCAAATTCAGCAATTGTCAGTATTTCATTGTTTGGAATACGCTATATTTCACTCCTATCGCCACAAGACGACGACACCTTTGCAGAAGCTCTAAAATCAATAAGCCCTAAAATTCAAGTAAAACTTTAGAAGAAATATTCTCTTTATTTCTATACATTCCATAGTTCTTATATAGATTTTATAGTTATTCCCCAAAAGGGGAAATTACTTTTTAAATCTAACTCTAATTTACAACTATGGATTCAGTAAAAATCAAGTTCCGCACCTCCTCCATTACGGACAAGGAAGGTGTAATCTACTATCAAATCATCCATAACCGCGTTATTCGTCAATTAAAGACCGAATACCGCATTTTTAGCGACGAATGGGACACCGATACCTCTTCCGTTAAAATTACAACTGAACATCGTCGCACACCCCTTCTTGCCATACAAGAAAATATCAGTTGGGACACCAAACGACTCCAAAGCATTATCCGCCGTTTCGAAAATCAGCATCTTCAATATCACACTGATGATATAGTTACCGCCTTCAATACCCCATCTGACAGCCAAACTCTTTTCAATTTTATGCGTAGTCTGATTGTGCAATTAAAGCAAATGGGAAGACTACGCACCTCTGAAACCTACACAGCCACCCTAAAAAGCATAATGGCTTTTCGCAAAAACAAAGACCTATTGCTCGAAGAAATCACCCCCGAATTGATGATGATGTTTGAGGTTTACCTACAAAATCGGGGACTGACTCGCAATAGTACCTCATTTTATATGCGAATACTTCGTGCCGTTTTCAATCGTGCCGTCGAAAAGAATTTAGTAGAACAATGCCATCCCTTCCGTCATGTTTATACAGGTATTGACAAGACTGTAAAGCGTGCAGTGCCACTATCTATTATCAAACAAATCAAAAAATTGGACTTATCGACAGAACCTGCACTCGATTTTGCACGCGACATGTTTCTGTTTTCATTCTATACACGTGGAATGTCATTTATCGACATGGCTTATCTAAAAAGGAGCAATCTCAACAACGGAATACTCTCCTACCGTCGTCGAAAAACAGGGCAACTACTTTTTATCAAATGGGAAAAATGTATGCAAAACATCATTGATAAGTACGACACCAAACTATCCAACTACTTATTACCAATTCTAAAATATCCCTATACACACGAACGAAGTCAATACAAGAATGCCCTATCCGTTATCAACCGTAATTTGAAAGAAATTGCACAACGTATAAATTGCCCTATCCCTCTTACACTATATGTGGCACGACACTCTTGGGCAAGCATAGCACAAGGAAAAAACATTCCTATTTCTGTCATCTCACAAGGGCTCGGTCATGAGTCTGAATTAACGACACAAATCTATTTAGCATCATTAGACAAGTCTGTCATAGATAATGCTAATGCTCATATTTTAAAATGTTTATAATAATCCTACAAATTATCGCTTGTAGTTCTCTTGATAAGAGAAACTATAGTATTAACAAAGATAATTAAATTTCTGGGAAACAATAGAATCGAGAACTTATAAAAATAACGAGAGTCATAAAGTTTCAAAATATCATGAGGAATAGCTCTCAAACAACATATATAGATGCCTTTATCTATAAAAAATAACTCTTATCAAGAGTTATTTTTATAATCTAACCAATGAAGAGGGACTTACAAGTTTGGTGAATATAAAATTTAAATATGGATAACATTACCTTATATAACGAACTCGAGGACTCCCTTCGATTGGAAAGCAAATATTGTACAGAAGATGGCGAACTCTTAAAAAACAGCATTGTTGAAGCGGCATTAAATCTTCATGCAGATTTAATAAAAATACTATTATCCCAAGATAAACTAAAGGAAAATTTCTTTAAGGAAATTGATGGCATATTAGTATTTGACAAAATCAAATTTCAGAAATTTGTAATGAACAAACATTTTTTACCAGATAGTTACACATCCTTTAAAAACAAAATTGGACTAACTAACGAAGATGGAGATTTTATTGCTGATTGTCATGAGATTGTACTTTCATGGCCATATAAAGACTGCGTTTTAGAAGGGGGACAAACAAAAGAAGAAGATAAACGTAATGAAATATTTTTCAATGAGATTCTTGCACCTTCTGAAATCAATCGTTTAACAGAGCCTAAGGTTCTAACTAACTTTAAGCGCTTTGATGAACAAGGAGAACACGATGTTGAAACTATTACACAAGATGATAATTTAATCATCAAAGGAAATAACCTATTAGCCCTACATTCTCTAAAAGAAAATTACAAAGGAAAAGTTAAATTAATTTATATTGATCCACCATACTATTTCTCAAAGAACAAGTCTGAGGATTCATTCTCATATAATTCTAATTTTAAATTAAGTACATGGCTAACTTTCATGCACAACAGATTAACAATAGCCAAAGAATTACTCTCTAGTAAAGGCGTTATCCTATGCCATATTAAAGAAGATGCAATCCATTGGCTAAAAGTATTGATGGAAGAAATTTTTGGAGCCAACAACTTTGTTGAAACATTCATCTGGAAAAATACAGACAATCCAGACTCTATAAGCAAAAAATCACGTTCATCAGTTGAATATATATTATGTTTTGAAATTCCAAAAGATACCTCAAAAGAATATATCGGAAAACAAACAGAGAATGGCGATGCTCCTCTACTAAATTCTGGAAACAACATCCATAAATTATCATTTCCACCAGGAACAATCCGATTTAATATTCCAGATAATATTTATCCCAAAAGCAAACCAGAAAGAGTTGAATTGGTGACAGATGTAGAAGTGGAAAATGGCTTAAATAAAAATGAAGTCGTTTTAAGTGGAGAATTTAAATGGGGGCAAAACATGCTTAATAATGAAGTAGCAAAAGGAACATATTTTCTTGTTAAGTCTGACAAATTTTCAATCCGTTTCCAACGTAAAGAAGGGAACAATATGGCTCCAGAAAAATATATCGACGAACAATACCTATCTAAATCTATTGGTGTTGGCACTAATGAGGATGCAAGCTCGCATTTAAAAAAATTAGGACTCGATTTCAAATTTCCGAAACCTGAAAGTGTTATTGCCTTTTTTATCAGGGCTATTACAAAAGAAAGGGATTTAATCCTTGATTTCTTTTTAGGGAGTGGTACAACAGCAGCAGTCGCACATAAAATGGGAAGAAGATATATTGGTATTGACCAAATGGATTACATTGAAACAATTGCAGTAGAGCGTTTAAAGAAAGTTATCAATGGCGAGTCAGGAGGAATATCGGAATCTGTCAATTGGAAAGGCGGAGGCTCTTTTATCTATTGTGAGTTAGCTAAAATAAACCAAGCATATATTGATAAAATTAATAATGCAGAAAATACAGAGACATTAAATGATATTTGGGATTGTATGCAAAAAAATGCTTTTTTAAGTTGGAAAATAAATCCTCAAACAATAAGTGATAATGCTAATGATTTTAAAAGTTTATCTATACAAGATTCCAAACGTTTTCTAATAGAATGCTTAGACAAGAATTTACTCTATGTTCCCTATTCAGAAATAGATAATTTGGAATTTAGGATTTCAGAATATGACAAAAAATTAAATAATTTATTTTATCAGAAGAACTAGATAAAAATGGCTACCGAAAATAACCTATCTGAACATAATCTACAAACATTACTCCGAGAGGAATTTGGGAGAACAACAATTCGCAAGGTTGAAATTCCCAAGTATTTTAAGACAGCTCTCAATCCAAAATTCCAATTACGACCATATCAAAAAGAATGCTTTCAATATTTTATCACTTACTGTGAGCAGGATTTTGAAGGAAAAGAGTCTTTACCACATCTGCTATTTCATATGGCAACAGGAAGTGGTAAAACTTTAATTATGGCAGGTGTCATTCTATACTTATTTGAAAAAGGGTATCGCAACTTTTTGTTTTTTGTTAATTCTACAAACATTATTGAAAAGACCAAAGCTAACTTTTTTGATAAGACTTCTGAAAAATATTTATTCGCGCAAGATATAAAAATAGGGCAAAAACAGGTCGAAATTAAAATGGTGAAGAATTTTCAAAATAGCGACCCTGATTGCATAAACTTATGTCTTACCACTACTCAAGCACTCCATATAGACTTAAATACACCTAGAGAGAATTCTTTAACTTATGATGATTTCAAAGACTTTAATATTGTTCTTATCTCAGACGAAGCTCATCATAGTAATACTGCAACAAAGAAACGGAAAGCAAAAAAACTAGCCGATTCACCAAACCTATTCGGATTAGACAGTTTTGAGACTGAAGATTGGGAAAGTACCGTAATGCAAATCTTCAAAACACCTAATAACACCGAGAAACCCAATATTTTACTAGAATTTACAGCTACAGCAGATTTAAGAGACCCCAATATAGCTCAAAAATATCACAATAAAATCATTTTTGATTATCCATTAAAGAAATTCAGACAAGATGGATATTCTAAAGAGATAGGACAAGTCCTTAGTGACTTATCCCCTCTTGAAAGAGCCATACAAGCAGCAGTAGTAAACCAATACAAACGGAAACTTTTCTCTTCAATCGGACAAGATATAAAGCCTGTAATGATGCTCAAATCATATAAGACGAAAGATAACTTAGAAAATTATACAGCTTTTGCATCAGCTATTCAACATTTGAATGTTGAAGTTTTAGAAAAGATGGAAGCAAATGCATCAGATGAAATTCGTGAAATATTCGATTTCCTTAAAGAAAAAAATATTTCTTTAGAGAATTTTCTGCTTGAATTACAAGAAGATTTCAAAAAGGAAAATTTATTATTAATCGACCAAAATAATATTAGCCCTCAGAAACAAATCCAATTAAATACACTTGAATCAAAAGGAAATGAGTTCCGTGCAATTTTCGCTGTAAATATGCTAAATGAAGGATGGGACGTTTTAAATTTATTTGATATTGTACGAATGTATAATCAAAGAGATTCAAGGAATGGCAAACCTGGGAAAACGACAATGCAAGAAGCTCAGTTAATTGGTCGAGGAGCTAGATATATGCCATTTTTCGCACCAAATAAAGAATTACCCAAAGGAGAAAGAAAATTCGATAATGATACAGCTAACCACTTACGGATGTTAGAAAAGCTACACTATCATTGCGCCCAAGACTCCCGATACATTAATGAACTTAAAACAGCCTTAGTAGAAACAGGTATCATTGATGAAAATGTAAAAGAATTCACATTATCACTAAAAGATAAATTCAAACAAACGCCCTTATATCAAAAAGGGTATGTCTTTGCAAATAAAAGAGTTAAGTATATAATCAATAAAGATATAACCTCTTTCGAAGAGACCATTTTAACTACTAATTATATAGTTAAATTAAAAAGTGGGGAAACATCTACAGGACTAATTTTTGAGAAAGAAGCGACTTCTAATATTCCGTCTCAGAAATATTTTACCATTAAAATGAAAGAATTAGGAAATAATGTAATTCGTTCAGCCATCAACTATTTTGACCGTTTTAGATTTTCTCAATTATCTCATTCATACCCCAACTTAACATCAATCAAAGAATTTATAGAAAGTGATTCTTATTTGGCTAATTTAAGTGTTTCTATATACACTTCAAAAAACAAACTCCAAGAGCTATCTCAAAAAGAAAAACTGCAAATTGCACTTGATGTATTGAAACAAATTGAGCCGAAAATATCAGAAGGTGGTATAGGGCACCGAGGTTCCTTAGATTTTACCCCAAGACAAATCAAAAATGTTTTTAAAGACCATGTTTTAAAAATATCCCAAAATGATTCTGATGATAAAGAATATGGAAAATCAATGTTAGAAACTACAAATCCTAACTTAAATTCAGATTTAAGACTTTGTGACTGGCATGCCTACAATGATTGTTTCGGCACATCTGAAGAAAAGCATTTAATAAAGTATATTGAATCTATTTACCTAAAACTCAAGGAGAAATATGAAGATATATATTTGCTTCGCAACGAAAAAGATTTAAAACTTTGGAGTTTTGAGACTGGAAATGCTTTTGAACCTGATTATGTAATGTTTTTACGCAAAGAAGGATCAGATAATATTTATGACAACATACAAATATTCATTGAGCCCAAAGGGGAACACCTTAGGACCAAAGATGCATGGAAGGAAAGTTTTCTCAATGAAATAAAACAAAAAGCAAGTATCAAATTCTCAACTAAAACAAATAATTTTAATATTTGGGGAATGCCATTCTTTACAGAAAATAAAAGAAAGTCATTCGACGAGGCTTTTCAAGATATGCTAAATGAATAACAACAAAAACGGTGTCAATCTACAACCAGACTAACACCGTTTTTTCAATTACATTTATCCTTTAGGAGGATACGGATCTTTTCCATAGCTATTCTTTTCACGAATTTTGCCATTCTTTCCCTGAATTATCAGTTCTGAATTTTGATTTTTCGCAATCATTGTAGCCATTTTAATAGCTTCTTTTTGTGTCTCAAATTTTTTTGTAACACGACTATTATTTTCACCACGAACAGCCCATCCTTCGGGTGTCTTAACAACATATTGATCTTTTCCCATAACTACTATTTATGATGACAATTAGGACAACAATAAAAACATCCATCAACATTACTATAATAACGTCTTGCTGCTTTAATCGCATCAGCACAATTATCAAAACAGCCTAAATAAATTCTATTTTCAATAGCTGGTAAATAAAAACATGTAGAGGTATGGATTTCATGCTCACCTCCAATTTGAGCATTTTTATTAATGTAATAATTTTTATACATTTTAATAATTTTTAGTGACAACTCGGCTAAAATTCCACTACAGTATGTAGCCTTTTAAATGAATTTGCTATATTTGTGCCGCAAAATGAAAAATTTCACAACCTATAGT
>JAHHQS010000012.1 GCA_020026285.1 Parabacteroides sp.
ATTAGTAATTAATCAAAAACTGTAAACCATTTCCAGTAAAGGTCAAAGGTCAAAGCTTTTTCGGAAAAAGTCTAATGTTTTTGTAAAAAGCTTTGACCTTTTAAAAAACGACAGGGAAGCAAATTTTTTATTTTTGATAAATACTATAAAAAATAAAAAGGCCGGAAATCACTTCCGACCTTTTCCCTTATAATCGCTATATTCCTATCTCTAACACGAGAGAAGATTTTATTTTTTACAAACATCACCTGATGAATATGCTACTAACATCCAGACCAGCTTTTCCTGTTCCTTTAAATAGTCACTCATCATAGCTACTGTTGATTCGTCACCTGCTTCTGAAGCTGCAGCCATTACCTTACGTTCTTCACCAATCAAATAACCCATTGTATCTAATAGATTCTTTACGGCCTTGTCTGCACATGATACATCTGACACCTCTTCCAGTTTAGCGACCTTCAAGTAATCGCTGAACTTATTATCTGGCTGTCCACCCAGCATTAAAATACGTTCTGCAATTTCGTCTACTTTTTCAGCTACATCGTCGTACATGCTTTCGAATTTGCTGTGGAGAACAAAGAAACCGTGTCCTTTGATGTTCCAGTGAAAACCACGAAGATTCGTATAGAATATCTGATAGTCGGCTAATAACTGTTTCAAACCTGCTACTACGTTAGCAACTGCTGATTCATTCAAATGGATATAATCTAATGTTCTCATAATTCTATTTTTTTTATTGTTATACATGTTTTCTTTTTCTGTATTGCAAAGATAATACATGGCTAATCTATTGTCAAACAGATAATTTATATCAATTAATAGATTTTATCTATTAAACACGACACAGAAGTGTTTATTTCAATTCTTACTTCAAAAGAGATAGACTGAGAACTGTAAAATTGATATAAATTTTATGAAGCTCTAAAAATCTCATTAAATCCGAACCAAGATACACCTGTCGAAAAAAATCTATATTATCTGCCTGATTATTAACAAACAAACATTTATTCTATCTTTGTATCTAATTATAATTAGAGATAAAAATAAATGGATGTTTTATTTTCAATAAAAATTTCTTCTATGAGACTCATAAAAACATTATCGCTATTCATTGGAATAATTTTATTCCTTCCTTCTTGCAATCATAAAGCTAATTTCAGTGGAACGTTAACAGGTATTGAAAGTGATACTTTACTTGTATTCGTTAACAATATGAGGACAGGGAAACAGTTACGTACTGATACAGTCGCTTTAACTCAAAATCATTTCGAATTACAGCTTCCAGATTCCAACCTTTACATCTACTTTACTCCAAAACCCAGTTCTCCAAGAGAACCAATTAGAATGATCACGGGAAAACCTGTTATTTTTTTCCCGGGTAATCATATAATAATAGAAGGATCGATTGATGATATAAAGATTTCCGGGAGTGAGCTCTATGATGAATTGGCTCAATTCGACGAGATCCTCCAAATGGAGCAAAGAATCAAAAAAATCAATAAGGAATTTACAGAAGCTTATAAAACGAAAGACAAACAACTGCTGGATCAAATAAAGAAAAAAGCAAAAGAGCAATATGAATCCATTTTGACAGCCAAAATGGAAGCGATCAAGTCCAATCCTAATAATATGGCTTGTGCTTATTATGCAACGGAATTAAATGCAGAAAAAGGACTTGAAGCAATAAGTCTGTTATCTGATCAGGTAAAAAATGGTCCTATGGCTATTCTAATTCAGAAAGCCCAAAAATCATATCAGAAGAGAATTGCCAGAGAAAAAGCTGAAGAAAATATCAAAACAGGGAAACAAGCTCCCGATTTAAATTTGAATACTATAGATGGCAAGGCAGTGACCTTAGCTTCTTTCAGAGGGAAATATCTATTAATTGATTTCTGGGGAACCTGGTGCGGATGGTGTATCAAAGGAATGCCTGAAATGAAAAAGTATTATGCCAAATACAATAAAAAGGTAGAGTTCTTAGGCATTGCTTGTAATGATACAGAAAAGAAATGGCGTGAAACGGTAGCCAATCATCAACTTCCTTGGGTTAATGCGATGGAAGGAAATTCTGATGCTTCTGTAAAATATGCAGTAGGAGGTTTCCCTACCAAGATTCTGATTGATCCGGAAGGAAAGATTGTAGAAATTTTCGTTGGCGAGACTCCTGATCTTTATAAGAAGATGGACGAGCTGTTTAAATAAGTAGTTATATCAGTTCCAATAATCAAACCGGCTTGCAGTTATTCCAGACAGATATACTGCAAGCCGGTTTTTACATCCTACAAGGCAGGTTCCCTCTTTTCTCCAGGATGTGAGATTACCTGTTTCCTTTAAATCTTCACCTCGGTTACCACCTCGCCATCGAACAGATTGATGATTCGGCTGGCATAACCGGCATCGTGACGCGAGTGAGTTACCATCACAATAGTTGTTCCTTCCTTATTCAGTTCAGTAAGCAGGTCCATGACTTCCTTTCCATTCTTTGAATCCAGATTACCAGTAGGTTCATCGGCCAATATCAGCTGAGGGTTGGCAACTACGGCACGAGCAATCGCCACACGCTGCTGCTGACCTCCTGATAACTGCTGCGGGAAATGTTTGGAACGATGGGAGATAGCCATTCTATCCATGGCTTCTTCCACGCGACGCTTGCGCTCAGCTGCTGGAACTCCCATATAAAGCAAAGGAAGTTCGATATTCTCATACACATTCAATTCGTCTATCAGATTGAAACTCTGGAATACGAAACCAATCACTCCTTTACGTAGGTCGGTACGCTGTGATTCTGTCAGCTGAGCCACTTCGGTTCCGTTCAATTGATAAGAGCCACTGCTTGGATTATCCAGTAATCCAAGAATATTCAATAGGGTAGACTTACCGCAACCGGAAGGTCCCATAATAGCGACAAACTCGCCTTTCTTCACTTCGATACTGACATTATTCAATGCCCAGGTTTCTACTTCTTCTGTGCGGAATACTTTCTGTAGATTCTCAGTCTTAATCATAATGATATGTTTTAATTAATTGTTTATTCTTTTATTTTATTCATTCTTAATCACCTCTACCGGATTGATACGTGATATTCTCCAGATGCGCACATAGACCAACGAAGTTACAAGGAGAGCCACTACCAGGAAAATACCTCCATAAAACAAGATGCCTGTGTCGATAAAGACATTGTATGCTTTCTTCATAAGCATCAAGATTCCGCCTGACAAAGTAAAGGCAAAGACCGATGCAATGACTACGATACGGATATACAGACGGGCAATGAGTAATGCAATATCACGCACTTTTGCTCCGTTAATCTTGCGAATAGCCATTTCTTTCTGACGACGTTCTGTATCAAGCGTAATAGCCGAATAAATACCCAGTAAAGAAATCATCAGCGTAACCAGTCCCATGTACAAGACGATGCCACGAAGCTCATACTCCAAGGCCTGCTCGGCAACAATTTCATCCATCATAGTTTTTGTTTGTGGCTCTATATTGTCGGGCAAGTAAGCTTTCATCACTTTTTCTATACCTTGAAGTGCTTCAGTTTGCTTATCAGGATTACACTTCACATAACAGTAACCAAAGTAATCGGCAAAGTCATCCACTATAAAAAGGAAGCCGTTCTTATTCATGTTACTACAGCTGAATTCATTACAAACACCTTTGACCGTAAAACCTCTATCGGCCGTATCATAAAGCGTCATTCCCAATACATCCTTCTTGAGTTGTCTGGCAATTTCACGGTCGATAACGGCTTCATGCAAAGCCGGCACGGTGCCTGATTCCATTTTCACATTCATAAAGGAAAAGAAATTAGGCGAAACACGATGGGTCATTGCGTCCATATATGAATTTTCCCTTCCTTTTTCAGTATACATACCCCAACCGGAAACTCCTTTCGTGTAGGCAATGTCTGCCAGAATCACATCTTCCACTCCCGACTGTTGTTTGATTTTACTGACAATCTCTCTGCGCTGCTGCTGATTGAGGAAGGTATAATCCAAAGATACCCCCACAATGTTTTCTTTTTCCTCGTTCGACAAAGTACCGAACATAGTTCGGGTGGATAATTCCGCCTGCTCATAGAGTGCAACTGTCAGAGTAATGAAGACAATTCCAATGAACAACTGTACGCCAAGAAGGATATTACGAAGGCGGTGCTTTCCGTAACGGTTGGTTCCTCCGAACAGACCCGACTGAATCTTAATCTTACGTAACTTTAAAACGACCAAAGCAGATAATAAAGCACAAACCAATAATAGGGCAATGAGATAGGAAAATATATGCCCCATTAAGATAGTCGGATTTATAATCAATGAGAATTGATACATATCGATATGAAACCAGGGAGCCAACAGTTCGACCAGTTCGAACGTAAGACAGGCCGCTATCACAACAGGCAAGGCCGATTGAGTGAATAACAGGAGGAACTGCCTGCCGAACCCCGCACCGTTCACCCGACGGATATTGAACTCTCGTATACGAGTCAGGAACGAGCCTATCAGGAAATAGAAGAAATTCAAGAGACTCACCAACAGCACCAACGAACCAGCCACCAATGTGATGGCCGAAAAGATAGAAGCAGGCGACTGCCGCCAGAACACTTCCCCGAAAGCATTAAATTGAACGTACATCTCTTCATCCCAAAGCGGATAGGTAATCTTGCGGGCTTCTACCTCCTGATTACACTGAGCTATCGTTTTCTTTCCCGGCATCGCATAAATCCAGCAACCGGTCAGTCCTTCTCTGACCTTATTTTGTAATCGTCCTTCACTATCATTCACAGTCAACGCATGAATCTGACCTAAAAAATCGAAGCTGCAATTGGCTGGTATATCTTTCATCACCGCCTGAACCGTATAAGCTATTCCTCCCTCTTTAGGTGTACTTTGAGGAGAAGTATACAATCGACGACCCAATACAAGGCGTTTGCCAATAGCTTTTTCCGGTGAACCAAATATACGAGTAGCCATGCTCTCAAAAAGGATAACTGCATTTTGCGTATGAACAGCCTGCTGCCATGAGCCAACAGTAATAATCGGTGTAAAGAAACGATGATAGGTCGTATCTACTTCCATACATTTAAGCGTATAAGGCAGAAGTTTCTCGGCCTCCACTTCTACATTATATTCTCTATCGTCGGGATAAGTCACCACACATGTCGGGAAGTCAAATCCTTCATTCTTTAGTCTGACAGCCAGTTCTGCCGGAACTCCGGCTATATCCCTACCAGATTCCATTCGCTGCAAAGTAACCTGTGCTATTTCGTTTCTTCTCTCGAAACATTCATCAGTGGCATTGATAAAGCGACTGATGTAAAGGCACACGCTGAAGCAGAGCAGAGCTAGTCCAACGCCAACAATGGCGATAAGGTTCTGCACCTTGTATTTCATCAAATGCCTTATAGCTGTTGTTATATAATGTCGTATCATAAATCTATTTGTTTTCTTTTTCTAATTCTTTATTCACTCTTCAATGCCTTCACCGGATCTATTTGTAACAGGAAATAAGCCTGAATACAAATGGCTGCTACCGAAACCAACCATATAATCAGGAATGGAAGAATGAAATCGATCATACTAAAGGATACATGATAAGCAAACTGCCCAAACCAGTTACTCAACCAATAATAAGTGAATGGTAAAGCCAACAGATAGGAGAGAACGGCATAAATGGTGAACGGTTTATTCAGCAGCCAGAGCAGCTGCCAGCGACTGGCTCCATGTATCTTCCGGATACTTATTTCACGAATCCTTTGACGAGTTGCATACCACGAAATGGCAAACAAGCCAAACAAAGTAAGCAGCAGACCTATCACGGCATAGACAGTCAGAACTTGTGTAAAGGAAATTACTTTATTATTCCGCTTCATAAAGTCCCGGTGCAAATCGGTATAACTAAATGTTCCTTCATGATTCATTTCCTTCCATATCGTTTCTATCTGAGTCATTGTTTCTTCTTTGTTCTCATTCTTCAAACGGATATCCAGAACATTCGCTTTTTTTATCTGCTCTGCTTTCGGGAAATAGATTACGGTTGGTGTAATCTCTTTTTCCAATGAATTTATAGGGAAGTCACGCACAACTCCTTCAATTACATAAAGAGAATCCGCTAAAGAATCAAATTCTCTCAAAGGATGTCCTATCGGATTTGTTTCCCGTGGAACAAGATTTCGAACATAACTTTCGTTCACTAATACGGGATAAGCCTGTTCCTGACATATTTCTTTCAGCGGCTTTCCTGCTATCTGTTCTATTCCCATGGTATGCAGATATTGCTCGTCACCATAAAGCATCAACAGGAAAGTTCGTTTCTCTGTTCCATCCTGTTGTTTCACTTGCAGTTCACGAATAGGAGACTGAAGTATCTGTCCTTGGGAAAGAGAGATAGATTCAATACCTTTTACCCGTTTCTCCAGTTCCGCTTTTAATGAAGATGCCGGAGGAGCAAATGGATCTCCAATCTCGATACAATCTTTATAACAGGAAGCATTTTCTGTCACCATCTGCTGTTGTTTGTAAGCCATCAAAGTAGAAAGAATCAATCCACAGGAAATGGCAAACTGAACGATAACAAGTAATGCTACGAAGAATTGCTTCCGTCGGCCCGTATAACTGGTTTTATATTCACTATAAGAGAGATGCATCAACCGATGACTCATGTACCAGGCCGGAACTACAGCCATCAATAAAAGGAAGCCGAGCAGGAGAGGAAGCATCTGCCCACTGAAGAAGTAAGACATTTCCAGTCGCGAACCTAATACAGCGTTAAAGGCCGGTAGACAATCACTGATAATCAATAAAGAGAACAGGAAAGAAATGGCTACAGTCAGAACCACATCACCAAACAATTGGAAACGAATCTCCTTCATTCCTCCACCCATCAGCTTCTCCACATAAATCATCTTCAACTGCTGCATCAGACGGCTCAAGCTCATATTTGTATAATTACAACAAGCAATGATTAGTATCAGCAAAGCTGCCAGCAATCCAACATAAAGCAACTGAACCTGTGTCTGCTGGATAAAAGATAACGGCTGCTGCTGAGTTCCCTTCTTATCTACGAAATACAAATCGGACAATGGATCAACATAATACTTTAATTGGCCAGGCATCAGGGTAGGAATAGACTGATCGGCGTTTATAGCCTTTACTATCTGTTGTGCCGAACCTCCTTTTACCAGTTTCAGAAAAGCAACTCCGCCCCAGTAATCTGCAGTCAGACTGGTTAACATATCATATTTCAGAAGCGATTGTGTCCGTTCTTTAAAGACAGCAGTAACCTCCAGAGAACGTTTCTGTTTACCAGAGCCAAAATCAATTATCTTTCCCAAAGGATTCTGTTTGCCAAACAAACGATTGGCCACACGCTGACTCAGCGCCACTTTATCCGGTTCGGCAAGCGTGCGGAAAATATCTCCAGCAACAATATCCATCGGGAAAAAAGAATTTATGGCAGAGTCTACTCCCAGAACAATAAGATCTTTCAACTCTGTTGATTGATATTGAACTGTTGAGGCTTCAAAACTTTGTACCCGCATAAAACCATCCACACCACTAATCTTATCCTTTATCTGCTGCGGAATATCTTTGGCGGCATAAGCGACTTTTTCTCCTTGTTCCATCGGATTATCTTGACGCAGACAATACACATCATCTTTGTAAGGGTTACCATATTCTATATGGTAATCGTGCATAAAGTAAGTCAGCAATAAGTTTGTACAAGCCAGTCCAACGGACAGACTGACAACCGCCACCAGAAAGAACAGCTTATTCCTCCACCAGTTGCGTACAATCAGCTTTAACAGATTTAATTGTTTCATGATATATCTTTTTCTTTTCTTATTCACTCTTTATCACCTCAGCCGGATTGATTCTTGAAGTTTTCCAGACACGCCAGCCTATGCATAGGGCAATCAGTAAAGCAACACCACTGAAAATGACGGCATAAATCCAAACAGCTATTTCTGTCTGACGTATATAACTGACAAGCCATTGTTTCATCAGGATGTAACCTACAGGAAAAGCGATCAGTGAAGCCCATACTAAAAGCCATACGTATTCTCGAATGAAGATGCGCTGAATATCTCTTACTTTCGCACCATTAACCTTGCGGATGGCAATCTCTTTACGGCGACGTTCACAACTCAACGTAATCATGGAATAGATACCAAAAGCAGCAATAGCCACACAAACCAAAGAGACTACCGAAAGCAGCTTGATTAACAGATGTTCGGAGTAAAGGAATTTATCATAATACTCTTCCGTGCTGGTAAAAACGGAATGTACCTCCGGATAATCTTTCGCAAACATTTCTTCCACCTGCTGTTTGAAAGTTTTCCATTGACCCTCTTTAAAACGGATAATCATCTGAAACACTTCCGAATCCGACCAAGAGACAAAAGCCAGAGGTGTTGCCGGCAGAGTGGGAGGATTGATATACGGATCCTTCACAATACCAGATATTTTCACTCTTTTCTCTCCAACAAATCGATCTATCGTTTTTCCTACCGGATTGCTCATCCCCAATGCTTTCACCGCCGCCTCGTTCAAGACAACCGACTGCCGGTCACCTTCTACAGGAATAGTCCCTTCTTTCAAAGTAATCTCATAGAAAGGAATCAACACATGACCTTTTTGTATCACACGGATTCCGGGTGATGAAACGGAATCAACTTTGCCCTCCCAGCTTGAAGGAGTATAACTCATCCTCACCACACTTGGGGCCAATGCCACCGTATAAGGAATAATAGTATCTACTGAAGCCATGCCGGACAAACGATGGATAATTTCATCCAACTGACCTGCCGGATAGACATCCAACGTAGCGATACCGCTTCGTTTCCATCCCATGTCTCCTTTCTGCAACAGAAAGATTTGTTTCATCAAAACAACCATACAGAACATCATCAGGATACTAACTGTCAATTGGAAGAAAACAGCAATCTTACGTATCCTGCTTTCATGAATAGTTCTGTTTGGACGAGCATAATGACGAACTAGAAATATCAATAATACGACGGTCAGTATCCATATTGCCGTCCAATACAACAACAGAGGACTAGTGACTGATCCACTCACTCCCGACAATTCGGTAAATGCCGGAAGGCTCCATTCTATCAGTAATAAAGACAGACACATGGCCATCATAGTCATGACACTATATTCTATGATAAACATGGAAAAAAGTTTTCCCCACGTTGCTCCACATACTTTACGCAAGGCGATTTCCCGTTGACGAATCCCCAGGCGAATAACAAATATGGACAGATAATTAAACAGTGCCGCCAAAATGATGAGCAATCCTACGGCTGCAAACAGAACGAGATAATAAAACTGAACCGGATTCTTTTCATTCATCATGGAATGATGAAATTCGCTCAACGGCATCAGTTTCATCTCCTGTAAAGACTTTTTCATCAAAACATCCTCTCCGTCATACCCCTGCATCTTCTTTTGAAAAGCCATCGGATCGACGCCTTTCCGGAGCGTCAGCACAATCGAACCGACACCGACATTTTCCATTTTCTTCACTCTTTCAAAACGTGCGCAATCGTACCATACATCGAAAGAGAAAAAACTATGGGACAAGGACTTGAAAACCGCACCCACCGTGTAGGTACTCCCTTGTACATCCTGAAAAGTCTGTCCGAGTACATCTACCGTTCCAAACAACCGCAAGGCACCCTCCTCGGTCAAAGCAGCTTTATCATTGACATGAAGAAAATCGAACGAGCCTTCTTTCAGCTCCAGACCAAACCGGTCTATGAAAGTTGAATCTGCCTGCAAAGATCGCAGCTCACCCACTTTCTTTTCGTTCACCTTCAAATTGTCTCCTTCCCATACAGCCTGTATGTTGGAAGATTCAATCTCCGGATACATTTCCTGCAGACGTTGACGAAAAACATTGGAAAAGTTGATTTCACAACCTCTTACATTCAACGAGTTGGGACTATAGAGTATATACATCCGGTCTGCCTCTTTATGCTGAGTATCGTAGGTGGATTCATATTCAATCCAGATCAATGACAAAGCAAAACAGACAAAGCCTGCAGCTAAACCTAATATACTGATAATCGATTGAGTTTTATACCTCATCAAATTACGTACCGCTATTTTCAAATAATGTATTATCATAATATTTTATCTTTTCTTATTTCCTATTCTTTTATTCGCTCTTTATCACCTCAGCCGGATTGATTCTTGCTGCTCGATTTACCTGCCAGAACAAAGTTCCTATAGAAATTACTGCTACAATCAGTAAAGCTAACACAAAGATACCGATTCCTATCGGAGCTTTGACCGCAAAGCCGGCGGTGTACTGATGGATAATCAGGATGGCCAAAGGAATAGATACCACAAACGAAGCAGCCAATAGCAATACATACTTGCGGAACAAAAGCAGATAAATATCTTTCAGCTTGGCTCCATTTACCTTGCGGATTCCTATTTCACGATAACGCTGACGGATATCAAATAAGGACAGACCAAACAATCCCAGACAGGAAATTAATACGGCTATTACGGCAAAGGTTATATAGACCGATACCATAATCCGGTCGTTTTTATAAAGAGCACGAACCTCATCTTCCACGAAAGTATAATCAAAGTCCTCTATTCCGTAGACATCTTTCTCCACTTCACGCAGATAAGCCATAACCTCTTTCTGCTTTCCCGGTGTAAAAGCAATATGATACAGGTCACCGGAACTACCGAAGCCTATCTGAAACAAAGTCGGTTTGACTCCTTCCGTCAGATGTCCATTGTAATAATCATCCATTACTGCAACTATGGGCTGATAAGCATCTGCTTGTCCGACACGCAATTTATTATCTTCTGCAATACGGGCATTATCCAGATTCTGAAAGCCAAACGCCTTCATGGCTGCCCGATTCAGTACATGTACAAACCGATTCTTCTGAATTTCTTCTTTATCAATCTTACCTTCCAGTAACTGGATTTCATACATTTTGAAGAAGTCTGGAGTCATATAACGATATAGTAAGTCTACCTTCTTCCCATTCTCTGCCGTAAAAGACATTTCAAAACCTGGATTCACAATTGTTTCATAACCAGCTATCCAATATTGGATATGCGGACAGGCTTCTATTTTATTATCAATAGCCTGGATTCGCTGCTGCCGAGCCTTGACAGCTTTCATCGCTTCCTCTCCACGAAGCTTATATATATCGTCCGATTCGTGAACCAACTCGGCATATAATATATTCTCCGTACGGAAACCTGGCTCTGTTTCCAGAAACAGATTCATCTGACGGTTGAAATAGAAGGAGAGAATCACAATCAGCATGCAGAACAAATATTGAACAAAAAGGAAGGACATGCGTATTCGTATGGATCGGGAATCTTTGGCAATAGAATGAATACTTTCAACCGGTGTTATCCGGCCATATTTAATCACCGAATAGACAGACGTCAACAAAGGCAACAGAAGAAGAAGTCCCAAAGTAAGCTGCCAGTCGAAAGCCGTATAGACAAAGTCATAATGGAAAGTCTTTTCCCATAATGGCTGAGACAGTTCCACTATCAGCCAGGCTATGAACAGGGCTCCACTAATCAACAGGAAGGATTCCAGCCAGATCTGCGTAAACAGACCGGACAGATGGATTCCGAATACACGTTTCAAGCCATATTCCTTGCCACGCTTCTGCGAAGAAACCAGATATAAATTCACAAAGTTGATAACTCCTGAAAGGAAAAGCAACAGACAAACGCCTGCCAGCATCTGTACATAAGCACGTACGCCATAGTTGTAAATCGTATCTGAATTCAATACATCTGCCTGCCAGTAAAGTTCTTTCAATGGAATAAAGGAAAGTGTATACTGGCGCGTATCCATATCTTTATAATGAGGATTCACCCAACGAGAGATACTTCCCAATCTGTTTATCTCAGCCATATCCGTATTCGGCATAAAGCGGATAAACTGCTGTGGCATACGTCGCCAGTTTTCTGCTTCGGCATAAGGATAAATCACATCAAAGCAAAGCGAAGTTTTGTTTTCCGGTTCAGCTAAAACGCCACCCACAGTCATTTCCTTTCCACCATTATAACGGATTCTCTTTCCTATGGGATTCTCTTTTCCAAACAGTTTGCGGGCAAATGGTTCCATCAACAATACGGATTCGGAAGTATAATCCAGGGTTCCTTGTACACAACGATAGGGGAAAAGCTTGAAGAAACAGCTGTCTGCACCAATTACTTTAGCCGGATAACGATGTTCATTCAAGTCGATGGTTCCCGAACTGGTAGGCTTTATCATCGTCATGGTTTCAATATATCGAGGATCAATATAGCCACTATCACTGGGAGCATCACGTAAAGCAGCCAGTGCAGCACTTCCTTCCATGTGGTGAACAATGGCATAGATTGATTCACGGTCGGCAGAATGTGTATCAACAGTCAGTTCCCGGTGAATATATCTTACCAGCATAATGCAGCAAGCCAGGCTGAACGACAATCCCAGCAGATTAATAACCGTATAGGCTTTAGAGCGCATCAAAAAGCGCAGGGCGTACTTGAATGTCTTCATAATATCACGCATTTTACTCTTTTTCTACGAAAATAAAAAGCAAAAACTATGCCAAATCAATAACTCATTGATTGATAGCCAAAGACAAAAATAAGGTTTTGTAAACGATGTGCGTTCCCGCACAAAAATCGTGCGATAATGCACGCTTATCTGTTCTGAAAAGGGAAAAGGTTTCTAATTCTTCTAAAAAGAGATTCCGGTTATTCACCGAATAACTGGACTTATGGGACCTACAGAATTGTCTTTCTTCGAATAAAATCCTATCTTTGAGTAAATCGAGTGGGAGAGAGATAAATTCCATGACCCTAGCGCCATAATCTATCTGAAAGAAACGTTAATCAGTCTCCCAAAAGTTGCAATATATTGAAACAAATCATACCTTTGCATGAAAAGAAAAATCAGAACGTACGGTGGTTATTTCGAGTGGTTCATGGCCACTTTAAGCGAAAAGGAACAACAGAAAATAGAGTTTGGACTGCTTCTTTTAAAAACTCAAGACAGAATGCCGAGTAAATTCGTCAAATTAATCAGAAATGGGTTGTACGAATTACGTACCGAATACATGAATAACATTTATTGTGTATTCTTTATCTTCGACAAAGGACAAATTGTTGTCCTTTTTAATGGATTTCAAAAGAAATCTCAGAAAACACCAATTTCTGAAATAGAAAAAGCTTTAAGAATCAAGGAGGAATATTATGGAGACAAACAATCATAAAATAGTTGATTACGATGCCGTATTAGATGATAAATATGGTAAAGAAGGAACACCTAAAAGAGCTAAATTCGAAGAAGATGCCTATGCTTTCTATACCGGACAAATTCTACAGGAGGCTCGTAAAGAAGCAAAAGTCACACAGGCAGAACTGGCAAGCCGTATCTGTTCCACCAAATCATATATCTCCAAACTGGAAAATGGAGTAATTGTCCCAAGTGCTGCCACCTTTTATCGAATCATCAATGCCCTTGGCATGCAAGTGGAAATCACGAAGGTGATAGGATAGAGGAATTAAAATATAAAGGCACGCTATACAATATTTCTTTGGGACAGAAAAAGCTATTAAACTTTTAAAGAAAATAAAAGAATGAACAATGATATACAATTTCAAATAGAATGTTTGTCTACGGAACTAACATCCATGCTAATGGAAGAATATAACTGGGACATGAAAAGGGCTTTAGATGAATTGTATGCTTCTGAAACATATCGACGTCTGAATGATCCGGAATGTGGTTTATACTATGAAAGTGCAGTATACGTCTTTTCTTTCATTAAAAATGAAATAGAACAAGGTGTCGTCAAGTAAAAAAGATAAATACTCCTTCGATATAAAACATGAATCCTCCCACAAGAGTATATTCTTCTTATGGGAGGATTGATATTTTAAAGACATTCACTCTTCCTTTTACAAAAGTCTTTTTATTTCGTCTTCAATTTCCTTATCCGAATTCTTTACTGTATAACCTTTCAACTTTTTCTGAATTATACGGTCTTTATCGATAATATAGAACTGAGGAACTCCGCTTCCTGCCTGATAATCCTTGATTAATTCAGCAACAGTCTCCTTATCGGCTGTTAGAAAACGATAATTGATATCATGCTTTTTGATATAGGCTTCACAAGAGGATTTCTGTCTTCCCCATGTTTCGACAGCCACAATCTCCAATTCTTCCTTACTATACTTCTCTCTTAACTGATGAAGGAATGGAGTGGAAGCTCCACAAGGTCCACAACCGATTCCGGTAAGCTGTAATAATATAACCTTCGACTTCAAATCTTGTAGCGTAACGGATTTATCGTTGATATCCGAAAGTTTCCACTCTGGAGCTTTCTTGCCAGTCATGTCCACCAAACGTTTTCTGCGATCTTCACCTATTTTATGAAGAGTATAATCTTCCGGATAATAATTCTCAGCAACAATTCGACCTTTATCCGAAGGATTTAAAACAAAATTTGAACATGTTTTCTCACTAATACTATGTTCCATTTCCCGACGGATACGATAAGGCAAATTATTCTTCTTCGAAATCCAGATTTTATACACAGAAACAGGATCTTTTATGTATGGATTCTTAGGCATATAACAAGGTTTACCGAAGAATTCCACCTGCATAGGCATGTTAATTGTCAACTCCATTAAATAATCCTTTTCCTGATCTTTCAACAAAAGAGAGATGCTATCAGTTGTTGTCAACGCATAATCTAAAACAGCTTTCGTATAATAGAAGAATTCCGGCATTACCAGACGGAAGGATAATATATTCTTACGACTGAAATCATTAATCAACACTTCCTTTTCTTCCGTATTCAAATTGAATTTAACCTCTCCATCATATCCATATTTAAGATTCTTAAAATCCGTATCATTACTTACCAGGAAAGAACTTCCAACTTCTTTGTCTTGAAGATTATTATGCTCATAGACCTCGACTGGATCCGTATAAACAGGATTTTTATCTCCCGGTTCCCACGCTTGTGATACACAATGATAGGTCACAGATTCAACCTTGTTCATATTTTGCAATACTTCAGTAAGATATTCCTTATCTGTACGAGTACCACAGCTGACAAACAAAACCATGCCAATAATAGCTAATAGTGATTTTAATCTCATATTCTTATTTTAGTTCTAATATTCAAATACAAAGTACGGCAATATTTAAGTAGTTTACTAAATATTGCCGTACTTTTCTTCATTAAAAAAATCATCTTTCCAATTATAAAAAAGATGATATATTTTTTACTTCAAGATTAATTCTTCAACGCCACCAAAGGTATCATACCCAGTAGTGATAACACAATCGCCAGGTTGCAATCCTTCCGTGATTTCATATTGTCTCGGATTCTGTCGGCCTATTACAATCGGGACCTTGACTGCTTTGGTCTTATTTGCATCCAATTTATAAATCCATTGTCCACCTGTCTGCTGATAAAAGTTTCCACGTGGAACGATAACCGCCTTTTCGGGCTGACCTAATTCGATCTGGACTCTAAAACTTTTACCAACTCGGACATTATCAGGTTTGTCTCCTGTAAAGATCAAATCAACTTCAAACATACGTTCTTTTACTTCCGGAATCACCTTACTTATCTTCAAAGGGAACCGTTCTCCTTGATAAAGGATACTGGCTGGAAGTCCATTCGTTACACGATCAATATAATATTCACTCAACGAAGTATGAATCTTGAACTGATCCATCACCTTCACTTCGGCTATATTTTCTCCTGCTGCCACCTGTTGTCCAGGTGTTACTTTCACGAAACTCAACTGTCCATCAATAGGAGAACGAACAATCAGGTCTTCCACTCTTTGACGGCTACGTATCAGTTTCTTCTGTTCCCTGTCACGATCATTCTGAAGCAATTCCTTTCGGATTACAGTCATAGAAGAATCACTCTGCAAACTTTTCAACTTTAATCGAGTCGATTCCATCTTATATCGATATTCATCTTCCGAAACCTCCAGCTGTGCCTTGCTCCGAACGCCCATCTTATATTCCTCCTTCTCCAACGAGAAACTTTTTCGTATTTTGTTAAGCTCATATTCAGCTTCCAATGACTGCTGTTTCAGAGTCAGACTTTTCTGTTCCATTTCCAAAGCCTTTTCCTGATAGGATATGCGCTGTTTTTCCCATTCATCCTGCTGATCTTCAATTTCACGTATCAGATTCGGATTGGTCAAAGTCAGAATAGTATCACCTTTCTTCAATAGACTTCCATCTTCTCCAATGATACGGTCCACATTTCCAGCCTCTCGTGTATTAACTTTAATAGTCAGTATCGGATGGATTATACCTTCAACATCTACATACTCCATAAAATCACTTTGACAAACTTCTTCTATCCGAATATTCTCTGCATCAATCCGTAACCTACGAGGTCCGAACGAGAGTACAATCACATAAACCAAGGCACAAAACAAAACGAATCCACCTAAAAGATAGTGGCGATAACGAATGTACCAGGGTTTCTTTTCCAATTTGATATCCATAATATACTATTCTATTTATTCTATATTTCCGGTAAAATTTCACTTAGAGGACAATCCTTCAGGAAATCATATTGTGTCATACTACGTAAACCATAATATAAAGTCCAATATGTTTTCATGGCAGCCATATAATTCCTACGAGCGGAATCCTTTTCTGTTGTAGCAGCGTTAAAATCGAGAATGGAAGACTTTCCTAACAGATATAATTTGCGAGCTACATCATAACGTTTCTGCGCAGTCTCATCTGTTTTGGCCGCAACCTTCACCTGATAAGCCTGCAGATTAAACTGACGCACCATTTTATGAACATTTAATTCAAAATCGGTCATGGCTTGTTCTACTTGCGTATCAACCAGTTCCATTCGAGATTTAGCTACACGAACTTTTCCTTTTCCTCGTCCCCAATCGAGAATAGGAATAGCCAAAGACAAACTGACGTATTGCTGGTCCAATAAATTCCGGTAAGAAGAGCGTAAATTGTTCCCGGTCTGAGACAATCCAAATTGAAGATAAAGATCAGCTTTCAATCCCCGTGAAGCCTTGGCTTGAGCCAATTCACTTTTACTTTCCAGTTTCATTCTTTCGTACGTCTCTATTTCAGGACTATGTTCATAAGCACATTGTAATGCCTTGGCCAAAGGAACTTCAAAAGCAACAATATCTTTATCTTCGGGTATAACTTCTATTTGTTCATTTTCACGGATTCCCAAAAAGGAACGAAAAACAAGAACAGCTTCTTCAACTTCTATTTGAGCCTTCATCACATTAGTTTCTTCAGTCAGTTTATTTACCTCCAGTTGAAGCATTTCGTTCTCGGTAATACTACCGATCTCGTAACGACCACGTGCATATCTAAAAAGCGTATCTGCCGATGCATAATTAGATTGAGCAATCATGAGATTATTTTGAGCAGTAGCCAGATTGAAAAAGAGTTCACAAGTCTTTGAAGCGATTAACTCCAATGTCTCTGCATAACTCTTCTTTGCTTCCTGAAAACGTACCGGTTCAATTTTTTTATCCCATTTCAAATAATTATATCCAAAAACAGACTGACGATAACCAACCATTACCGGCTGTGTATTGAATGCTTTCCGGTCAGAACTGAACTCATCCATACGTTGTGTAGCCGTTTTGAGAAAAAGATTACCTCCCGTAAACCAAATATTCTGACTAATATTTACAGCCAAATCCGTACTAAGCTGATTCTGTCGGATAAATTCTTCTGTACCATCTGGCTGAGTTACCTTATTGATCTGTCTATTCAGAAAAGGAGAGGAAGTAAGACTTACAGCCGGTAGGTAATTTGCCCGGAAGGCACGATAGTTCCAATAAGCCGCTTTAAAAACATGTCTGGCCGACTTGGCTTCAGGCGAAAATTCCTGTGCCATCTGAATAGATTGTTCTAATGTCAGTACGTGTTTATTCTGTGCATTCATTATTAACGAGAACATACACATTAAAACTAACAAATATTTAAAAAGACTTTTTTTCATAACCGAACAATTAATACAAAAAATTAACTAGCAAACACCATGCCAAAACATCAATCCTTTATTAAACAGTCATATACGCTAATACATCCATAAGAAACAGTGTGCGAACTCGCACAAAAATCGTGCGTTATCGCACACACAACTTGTCTGTTTTAACCTTACCTTTGCGTATATGGAAGGAAAAGGGAAAATATTAATCATCGACGATAACGAAGACGTTCTATTCGCTTTGAATCTTTTACTTGAACCAATTGTTGAAAAGGTTAAAGTAACAACACAACCAAGTCGAATCGAATTTTTTATGAATTCATTTCATCCGGATGTCATCCTTTTGGATATGAATTTTAAAAGAGATGCAGTCAGTGGGCAGGAAGGATTTGTTTATCTGAAGCAGATTCTTTCCATCGATCCACAAGCTGTAGTTATTTTCATGACAGCTTATTCTGATACGGACAAGGCTGTAAAAGCGATCAAAGAAGGAGCAACCGATTTCATTTCCAAACCTTGGAATAATGAGAAATTATTGGCTACTCTTTCAACAGCCATCAAGTTAAGTCTATCACGTAAAGAAGTAGATCGACTACAAGAGAAGATGACAGCTATAAAAGATGAAGATTCTTTGCCTGAGCTTATAGGAGAATCACCAGCGATGCTTCAAGTGAAAGAGACCATCTATAAACTGGCAGAAACGGATGCCAACATTCTGGTAATGGGAGAGAACGGAACCGGGAAAGATCTGATAGCCCGTATGTTGAAATTCTATTCTCCACGAAAGGATGACGTCTTTATTACTATCGATTTAGGAAGTATTCCCGAACAACTTTTCGAAAGTGAACTATTTGGTTACGAGAAAGGTGCTTTTACAGATGCCAGGAAATCAAAACCAGGACGAATGGAAACAGCATCGGGAGGAACCTTATTTCTGGATGAGATAGGGAATCTGTCTCTTCCTATGCAAGCTAAATTATTAACAGCTATTGAGAAGAAACAAATCACCCGATTGGGAGCAGTCGATTCAATTCCTATCAATGTCCGTTTAATTTGTGCTACTAATGCAGAATTACATAATCTGGTAAAAGAAGGTTCTTTCCGACAGGACTTGCTTTATCGTATCAACACCATCGAAATCCACATTCCTCCACTTCGCGAACGCGGTAATGATATATTACTTCTAGCCGATTATTTCTTGAAACAATATAACCGTAAGTACAAAAAAGAAATCAGCGGTTTCACTAAAGATGCCAATCAGAAACTTCTGAAATATCACTGGCCGGGAAATGTTCGCGAACTTCAACATGTATTGGAACGTGCCGTTATTCTGAATGAAAGTACCATGCTGCACCCGAATGACTTTCCTCTTTATCCTCAAAAAGAAGAAAAGAAAGAGAACAACGGAGAACTTAATCTGGAACAAGTAGAAAAGAAAACCATTGAACGAGCCCTTCGATTAAGTAATGGCAATATGACTTATGCTGCTGAACTTTTAGGAATAACACGTTTTTCCTTGTATCGTAAAATTGAAAAATTAGGACTATGAAAACTTATCTCTGGTATCTGATTGCTCATGTTGCCGGAATTCTTTTTTCATCCTGGCTGACTATTCTCTGTATACAGAAAGAATTGAAGATAAGCACTTTTGCCTGTATTATTCTGATTATTGCAATCTGTGTAAGTCTTTACCTTCTTCAACTGAGGCAGATTCGAATATGGAGACACATTGTAGATTGTATGGCACAGAATGAAGTTATCCAGATTGTCCGTACTCCTTTTAAGGATAAAGCTATGCAGCAACTGGCAAATGATACTTCTGCGGCCTTAAAATCTTTTCGTGAACAATTACTAAATGAAGAAATTAAACATCAGTACTATGAGAACCTACTGAATAAAGTGGATACAGCCATGATTGTAACAAATCTGCAGGGTGAAATCGATTGGATGAACAAGGCTGCAACTGAGTTACTGGAAAATGAAAAGAGACTTCCTGATGAAGTAATTGAAGCTTTACAGAAAAAAGAGGACATTGTTCACTATCACAAACAGTCTCTTGTTCTAGACCTGGCAATTTCCTCAACATTAATCTATATGAAAGGATATAATCGAAGAATCATCAGTCTGAAGAATATTCATTCAACCTTGGAACAGACAGAAATGGAAGCCTGGCAAAAACTGATCCGTGTACTGACTCATGAGATTATGAATTCGATTACTCCCATCATATCTTTAGCCCAGACGTTAAGTGAACGCGGACTCACAAACCCAAACGACGAAAAGACACAGGCTCAAATACAACAAGGACTGAATATTATACACAGAAGAAGTAAGGGATTGCTTGACTTCGTAGAAAATTATCGAAAGCTGACTCGTGTAGCTCCTCCTGTTAAAGTAAATATTAAAATAAAGGATTTTTTCAATGACTTGAAGCGACTCTGCAATAATCCGTCTATTCATTTCTATTTATCCGATGATAATCTAATCTGTTCCGTTGATCGCTCACAAATGGAGCAAGTCTTTTTAAATCTATTGAAGAATGCCCAGGAAGCGTGCTCTTCCATTTCAGAACCAAATATAGAAGTAGGAGCAAAGACGGTACGAGACCAACTGATCTTTACTATTCAAGATAATGGGGAAGGAATTTTTCCCGAAGTTATAGAACGTATATTCATACCATTCTTTACCACTAAAACAAATGGTTCCGGAATAGGTTTAAGCCTATGCAAGCAGATTATAACTTTTCATGGAGGACAGATTTTTGTGAAATCGGAAAATGGGAAAGGGACCTGTTTCCAAATAGTGTTTCCCGCAACAAATGCCTATCTGTAGAAATTATTCTATCATAAAATAAATTGCAGATTCTCATGTATTAAGTCATAGAATCTGCAATTCAATTAAAATGGTTATAAATTATTTTATATGAATGAATCCGAGCATTCTTTCTATCTGATCTGAATATATTCCATTGGATGTTCTTTCTTCTTATCCAAGTCTGCCATTTGATATTTTACTTTACCAAAATCTATCGTTCGTAAATCAATACATCTGATTGTACAGTTCCATTCCGTACGATAATAAAATTTCAGACGTTTTAAATCCAGAGCAGCTGTCCACTGAGAAGCACTTAACATGCCGTCTGGAATTTCTTTTTTATCTCCAAATTCTGTACCAATAGGGACATCGAAATTATTCAATATCTGGAAAGATTGCATAACAGCCCCATATCCTGTTTCCGGCTGAAGAGCTGTATGAAGAAAAAAGGCAGCTCTAACAAAACGAGAAGGAGGAGTCATATCGCCAGGCAAACCTAAAGAAGCAGAACCAATTCCGAAAGGTTTTAAAGTTACACCGGGAACGACTTCATGCGTAGGAGCAGCTCCAGCAAAGATATTTACATAATTATTCAGGTTTGTCATCTGCCAATCAAAAGAAGGAGCATTCGTTATCACACCAATCTTATTTTCAAAAACGCAAGGTTTTCCATTTAAGAACTCAACAACGACATGACGGCCAGATGCATCCGCTACATTAAAGTGTACAGCGCCGAATCCATGTCCATAAGGAACTACATGTACATCTTTTAGAGCTTTTTCCATCTCATCAATTGAGGCAAAATTACTTAATACCCATGATAAGAATTGTGCATCCACGAAAGAGGTAGAATTCTTAGTTTCATCATATTCCTCATACTGTCCATATCCAGGAAAATAGAAAAGTTCACCAGCCAATCCTTTTTCATTCATTCCTTCAGCAATCAGATTGTCTTTCAAAACGCCAATTCCTACATATCCATATTTAGCAACAATCTTCATTCCATTAGTGCCAGAAGGAGTCATTGCTGTTTCAGAATGTCCTCTTGGTACTACTATATAACGGGATTCCATAACAAAAGTTCCCCATTCCATTGTTCTAGCAATAACTTTACTCCCGTCTTTAGCTGTAAAAGAAATACCAGTACAAGCAGAAGCTGCTTGATAGAAACCAAACATTGCTACTAAAAGTATAGCAATTAAGCGTAAATATTTAGAACGTACCATTGTAATAATTTGTTTTTTTCTCAAGATTTCTTGAAAGTGTTAAACATCCGATTTTATATACGATATTGCAATATGTCTGTCTTAAAAGAGCCGTAAATCATTAACTTATAATCAGGTCTACGTACTTCTATAACAGATATATTCTATAAATTGTTTGACTATTAAGATTTATACTCTTTCCTTTTTTATACGTTTTATCTTAATATCTTGATAATAAAGAAAAGTTAATAGCTAAAGTGTTTACTTAAGTTAAGATTGTACTTTGGGTATACCGGATAATTATGAGATAATATATCTGGCAAACGATAAAATTTTTAAAATAAAAAAGAAATGAAAATCAAACTTCCCTACACTCTTCTGGAAGGATAGCAAGAGCCTTATTTTCATTAGCTTCCATGATTTCTCTCTCTCCTGGACCTTTATCATTTATTCCACACAAATGAAGAATACCATGGATAATTGTTCGATGTAATTCTTCGTTATATGGAGTATGAAAAGCTTCTGAATTAGTCTTTACTGTATCCAGACTGATAAACAAGTCTCCTGAGATTTTATTTCCTTCTGTATAATCGAAAGTAATGATATCTGTATAATAATCGTGCTGAAGATACTGACGATTTACTTCCAATATTTTCTCGTCGGAACAAAAGATATAACAGATGTCACCCGTTTTTTTGCCATAAGTTGCTGCAACTGCTCTTACCCATTGACCAACAGCCTGCTCTTTGAGTACCGGAAGTTCCACTCCTTCCGCATAAAATGAAATTGCCATAGATTAATCTTTAATTGTATGCAAAGATACATTATTATCTTGAAAAGAATCATCTATACTTAAATGTATTGTTTACAATGCGATTTATTAAACATCCAACAGCTAATCATTGTTCCATAATTCTAATTTGAAAATAAAGGATTTCCTTA
Source organism: Parabacteroides sp. (assembly GCA_020026285.1). The sequence continues at coordinate 22,981 of JAHHQS010000012.1, forward strand.
CGAATTATGATTTGACTTAAATAAAAACAGGACATAGTATGAGATTATGCTAAACCGAAGAGAGTCTCTACAAACAAAACAGCAACAGATAAGCCGGAATGACATAGAAAAATCTTATCTGAAATGAGCAATTCAAGAAAGTATAATGACTATAAGGACATATAATATTTCCGTTCCTCAATAGTATGGTGCTCGATGGCATAACGCAAAGAGGTACGTGGTAAAAGCTTGGCATATTCATTCAGAAACTCATTTAGGACTTGTTTATCTTTCTTACCAATTTCACGGAGCATCCAACCAATAGCTTTGTGCATCAGATCATGCTTATGGTTCATCAGAAGTCTGACCAAGTTGATGGTATCATCAAACTGACCGGAACGAATAAATGTGATAGTCGATACAATGGAGATCCGCTGTTCCCATAAATTATCACTCTTTGCCAGTTGATAAAGGACTGACCGATCGGAACGCTCCAATAAATAACGACCAACTATAGTCGGACAAGTCAAATCGACCAAATCCCAATTATTGCAGTGACAGACATTTTTCAAATAGAAATGATAAATTTCATCCCGTTCCTCAAGCGATGTCCGCTTCCGTTTGAATCGTTCTACCAAAATAATCAAAGCAGACAATCTGACTTCATGCCATTTACTATTCAGCATTTCCTGTAAATCATCAAACGGAAGATCCAGACAGGTTTTCGATATCCGACGATTTTCAGGAACAACGACTCCCAAGAAGCAATCACCTTCTCCATATTGTCCAGGGCCCGTTTTAAAGAAACGAGACAAATGCAAAGCTTTCTCTGGTGATCCGGCAGCCTTTAATGCCGATATGATTGTACGTGCTGACATCTTGAATATTCCTTTTACTTGTACACAAAAGTAATGATTTTGAACACTTCCAACGGGTTATTCTTCTTTTATTTGTATGTTTGCAAATAAAAAACAGACTTATGGTACTTAATTATATATGGATTGGATTCTTCCTGATTGCTTTCGTGGTAGCAGCTTTCAAACTGATTGTCATGGGAGATACAAATGTATTTACTGAAATAATCAATGCTTCTTTTGATTCTGCCAAGACTGGTTTCGAGATTTCTTTGGGATTAACCGGAATCCTTTCGCTTTGGTTGGGTATCATGAAGATAGGAGAGAAAGGTGGAGTGATTCAGGCATTTGCTCGACTGGCGTCTCCCGTTTTTAGTAAGTTATTTCCGGATATACCCAAAAATGATCCGGTAACGGGTTCGATTTTTATGAACTTATCCGCCAATCTTTTGGGACTGGATAATGCAGCAACTCCTATGGGACTGAAGGCGATGCAGCAGCTCCAAGCATTTAATAAAGAAAAGGATGTTGCCAGCAATCCGATGATTATGTTCCTCTGCATCAATGCTTCAGGACTTACTCTTATTCCTATTACCATTATGATGTATCGTGCCCAGATGGGAGCGACCAATCCTTCAGATGTCTTTCTTCCTATCATGCTGACCACATTTACCTCCACATTAGTTGCTATATTAGCTGTTTGTATCAAACAGAAAATCAATATTTTCCAACGTAACCTGATTCTATTCTTCGGAGGACTTGGAGCATTTATCGGAGGACTGATTATTCTTTTCCATTCCATGAGCGAAGAACAGGTTTCATTATATTCGACCCTGTTTGCCAACACCTTGTTGTTTACTATTATTTGCGGATTTATCATCAGTGGAGTACGAAAACACCTGAATGTATACGAAACATTCATTGAAGGAGCCAAAGAAGGATTCCATACAGCCATTACTATCATTCCATACCTGGTAGCTATATTGGTCGGTATCGGAATATTCCGTGCATCCGGAGCGATGGACATCGTGATTGAAGGCGTACGTTACAGCGTAGCTGCCTGTGGATTAAACACCGACTTTGTTGAAGCTTTACCAACCATGCTGATGAAGCCATTAAGTGGCAGCGGTGCTCGAGGCATGATGCTGGATGCCATGAAAACGTACGGAGCCGATTCATTCGTAGGCCGTTTATCTTCCATTGTTCAAGGTTCATGTGACACAACCTTCTATGTAGTAGCCTTATACTACGGAAGTATCGGTATTAAAAACACTCGTTATACCGTACCATGTGCCTTATTAGCCGATTTAGCCGGAGCCATTGTAGCCGTTGCTATGGCTTATTTATTCTTCAGCTAAAGATTTTTACCGGAACATTCCACATTTCTTATATACCTATTGAAGTGGATAAAACGAACTATTTTTGCAAAAAACGAATTTATTAAATTCAGCATCATGAAAAGTATAATCTTAAAACAAAAGCAAGAAAGGGAATGGGACGAAGATTGAGTGATAAATACACAGAATGAAAAGTAAAGTAATAACAGATCAGTATACGTAATTAAAAGTCCGAATTTGACTTATGTATTCATGTACTTAAACCTAATTCGGACTATATTTATATTCTCTAATAACTTTCATTTTAAGGCCAGAATTCTCTCTTCAGACAAATTTCCAAATCTAAGGCAGACTTACCAAATAACTTCTTAACTTTGAACATTTATTAAAGACATGAATCAAATACTTAATTTTTGGATATCGATTATAATTCTTTTTCTATTGTCTGGATGCAATGAAAAAGTCTTTGTACCTGAATTTCTTCCCGAATCAATTGATAGAACAATGGTATGTGGTGACACTTTCAGAATACCTTTTACCAATGAGAATTGGAACATACTGTCTGTTTGTATTCCGGAGCCGTTAGAACTACTGCGTGGAGATGTTTACGACAAACAGGGTAATAGAATTAGTCAAGACAAATTTTTATATCTGGAAGGTTTAGGTAAAATTGTTTACCATGACGACTCGTGTAAGCTCAATATTGAACGTCCACTATCTGAAGAACTTGTCATAAGCCTAGAAAAGAATCTACACAAGCTTCCTTTTATAATTGCAATTAATGTTGGAAATGAAGATGAAACGAAGCATATTAATCTGACACTCAAGCTAAATAAAACAGAGTAATCTAAAGATAAATAATTCATTACTATTCCTATAATTACAGAAATAGTCTTTCATTCTTTATTATTCATAAAATTCTGATTCAGAGTATTAAAAAATGAGTTTTAAACAATCTATTATTTTTTGTATAACAATTCTGGTAGCCATCGTTCAGACTATTTCTGCTGAAAACAACGATACGACAGCTCATAAAAAGATTATACACAAACTAGGCTTTGATATAGCTTCTGGATATATCTTCCCAACACATAGATTCCTTAAAGGAGCCAACAATAAAGAAAAGCCCATGCGTACAAGTGTGTCAGCTAATCTGAAATATGGCTTTCAATTTGGCGAGGATACTTACTTTGGTCGAAATTACCCGCACACAACACAAGGAATAGGCATCTCCTATAATACTTTCTTCAATAAAGAAGAACTAGGAAATCCAATAGCCGTTTATGCTTTTCAAGGCTCGCGTATAACTTCTCTTTCTGACAAATTATCTCTTGATTATGAATGGAATTTTGGAGCATCTTTTGGATGGAAAAAATACGATGAAGAAACGAATCCGAATAATAAATTGATTGGTTCCAAAATCAATGCATACCTCAACTTCGGACTTTTATTCAACTGGCAGCTATCTCCAGACTGGAACCTGAAGGCTGGAGTGGCTTATACTCATTGTTCAAATGGGGATACACATTACCCGAATTATGGCTCCAATGTTTTAGGTCCACGCATTGGATTAGTACGGACTTTCGGTGATAATCAGACTAATAAACATCATCGATTTATACAGAAAGATATTTTCAAACCATATATCTGCTATGATTTAATTATTTTTGGAGCGACCCGACAGAAAGAAATCTATTCGGAACAAAAAGAAGATGAGGTAACCATTCCCGGATCTTTTGGAGTAATCGGATTAAATTTCAATCCGTTATATAATATCAGCAGATACTTCAGAGCAGGGGTTTCTTTAGATATCTTATATAATGAAAGTGCCAATCTGAAAGATCACATAGCAAGCGATCAAGTCACGGAAGATGTAAAATTTCATCGTCCTCCTTTTATTGAACAGTTTACTGCTGGTCTTTCTATTCGAGCAGAATTTGTCATGCCAATCTTCTCCATCAATGCAGGAATAGGAAGGAACTTTATTTGTAAAGGGGATGAAACCAATAACTTCTACCAACTATTTGCCATGAAAGTGAATGTTACCAGAAGTATGTTTCTTCATATTGGCTACCAGTTATTCAAATTCAAGGATCCAAACAACCTCATGCTGGGTATTGGTTATCGTTTTAACAATAAATAAGTATCTTATGGATATAGAATTGAGAGATAAAATAATAGAGTGGGCTAAATCCTATAACACAAAGGAATTTATACCAAACGATCCAGTACAATTTCCTCATCGTTTCGAGAAAAAGCAGGATATCGAAATATCCGGTTTCCTTACAGCCTGGATTTCGTATGGAAAAAGAAGTCTTATTCTGAAAAAAGCAAATGAATTACATCAACTGATGAACAATCAGCCCTATTCGTTTATACTACATGGTCCTGAATCCTTTCAGGAAATTAAGGAAAAAGCTAACCTGCAAGGTTCACGAAATACATTCTATCGCTTCTATACTTATCAGGATTTATTATCCCTTTGTGAACGATTAAATCAAATTTACAGTCAATATGAGTCTTTGGAAGAAGCATTAATCAACACACCAATAGGAGAGAAGCTTCATCCTATTCAGCGCATACAATTCCTTTTTAAGGATATTAAAGGGATTCCAACCATAAAGGGAACATCAGCCTGTAAACGTCTTGCCATGTTTTTACGGTGGATGGTTCGTCAAGATGGAATTGTTGACTTTGGTATTTGGAAAGATCTGATGAAGCCTTCCGAACTGATTATTCCTTTAGATACTCATGTCCATCATGTGTCTGAAACCATCGGACTGATTCCTCATAAGACAGCTTCATGGAAAACAGCTGTCGAAATAACAGAAGCTTTGAAAGAAATCTTTCCGGACGATCCCTGCCTGGGAGATTTTGCTTTATTCGGATATGGAGAAGATGGGAACGAATCATAACAAATGTATTCCGGAGGATTCTACTACTACACATAAATTATAATAAAAACAATTATAGATAAGCCTTGGCATCAATAATTTGAATAACTTTGTTCTTATGAATAAAATGAGAAATATCTTATTATACGAAATATCTATCTAATTCAATAATTACAAAAAGATATCATAACAGAAATATCTACGATGGAAAATACAAAAAAAGAGCATATAGTGCGTATTGAGCCTATAGGAGTGAAATGTAAAGTTCCACATGGGACTTTTTTAGGCAGCATCCTTGGTCAATATGGTGCAGACTTTCCCTGTTCGGGACGCGGTGTTTGTGGAAATTGTCGCATAGAGCTTTTAGAGGGTAACATTGAATTATCACAAGGACAACGAATTCTATTAGAAAGGAAAGGGTACTCTACTGATACATGGCGACTGGCCTGTCTAAGTATGGTAACCGAAGATATTACTATTCGTATACCTCAAGGAAAACACCAAATACTTACAGACCAATCTCAAATAAAAGAAGGCATAGAAGAAGGATATGCAATTGCTGTTGACTTGGGATCTACAACAATCGTTGCTCAATTGATAGATCTAGGGAGTGGTAAAATCATTTCATCTGCAGCAGGACTAAATAAACAAAGTCAATATGGTGCAGATATTATGTCACGTATATCTTTTGCTATACAAGGAGACAGCGAACTAAACATTCTTTCATCGCTAGTTCGTGAACAAATCGGAGAACAAATTAAATCATTAACTGCTTCAAGCCAGATAAGTGATATCCGACGAGTCATTATGGTAGGAAATAGCGTCATGCATCATTTATTCTGCCATTTGGATGTAACACCTCTTGCGGCCTATCCTTTTCAATCCGAAAAAAATGCTGCACAAACATTTACTCCTGAAGAATTGAAATGGGACCTTCCTTCAACTTGTCAAATAACTTTTTTACCCAATATCAGCCATTTTGTAGGAAGTGATATCCTTGCCGGATTAAAAACTATCGAAATACATAAACAAGAGAAGTGGCATGCCCTAATAGACCTTGGAACGAATGGAGAGATGGTTATTGGTAAAAAAGGGAAGATTCTTTGTACATCAACAGCAGCAGGACCGGCTTTTGAGGGAGTCAACATTTCAAAAGGGATGAGAGCCGTCAGCGGAGCTATCTGTGCAGTAGATGAAAATAACGGACAAGTACAAGTCGTAGATCAGGCAGAACCATTAGGCATATGCGGCAGCGGATTAATAGATGCTATTCACTATTTTATAAAACAAGAGATTATTGACATATCAGGAGCCATTGCTAATGAAAGTTTAACTGACAAGTTGACTCTTGCACCAAAAGTAACATTACTAGAACAAGATATTCGGGAATTCCAACTAGCTAAAGCAGCCATTGCCACTGGTTTCCAACTATTAATGAAAGAATTGGCAATTACTATTGATGATATAGAAACAATTCATGTATCAGGAGGTCTGGGTACTTACCTTAATATTAGCAATGCAAAGGATATAGGTTTGTTGCAAGGGAAAAATATAGAACAAATCCATAAAGCAGGAAATACAGCTCTGATTGGTTGCAAGAAATTCCTTTATCAGGAAAATCAAAAAGACATTGATGAAATTCTTTCAATCACGGAACATTTCGGACTTGAATCATCTCCTGATTTCCAGGACTATTACTGTAATAATTTATTCTTTGGTAATATATTCTTATAAACACATAAAAAGGTCAGGAACTAATAGATCCTGACCTTTTTATATTGTAGACACACAGGTTCGATCACCTGCTTAATAACTTCATTTATTTATCTTCCTTATCATTTTTAACAGCTTTGAACGGAGTTACAGTAAAACCCATCTTCTTAATAGCTGCTTTCAACTTTTCAGGAGATGTCTTATCTGTACGATATTCAATTGTCACCAATTTGTTTGGAAGGTCAACTTTCAAATCAGTTACCCCCTTTTCATAAGGAATATTCTTTTCAATACGCTGCTGACAATTTTTACAACTCATTGAAACAAGATAAGTAACTACTTCCTTTTTGTGCTTTTCAGTAACATCTGCACTGATTGAAGCGATACACATAAGCAACAATGTGCATAGCGCAAAGATCTTTGTTTTCATCTCTTTTAATTTTTAATATAGATAATATTTAATTTCAGATCATTCTAATATCAAAACTTAGGAATATTAAATCTAACTCCTAAATAAAACTTTCGTCCCATTGTTGGTCCCCAAACCATAGTTGCATCAAAATTATTACTATATGGATTCTCTGGGAAAACGATTGGATTTTTCTGACGATAGTTTGTTAGATTCTCTCCACCCAAATAAATGCTCCAACGACGGAAACGACGAGTAATCTGGGCACTTAATTGAACGTAAGATTCAAAGGAATTGCTCCACAAAGGATTTTCTTTATCAACTAAAGGCATACGTCCACCACCATTAAACTGTGTTGTAAAATCAAACTGCCATTTATGAAGAGGTGTCTCATATGAAGCAGTAATCAATCCTTTATATCGGCTTGATAAAGGCTTTCTCATCACCTTTCCTCCGTATGTACACTTAACATCCATCCAACGATAAGCACCAAGCAAAGTAAATCCTCTGAAAAGTGGATAGCTAGCTTCTATCTGATATACGCTTGAAGTCGATTTTCCATCCAAATTATAAAAAGCGACCTCATGTGGATTTGAATCCATATCTATTACTACCTGATTATTGAAATCAGTATAGAACCATTCGGCACTAATACTTAATTCTTCATCGTTTATAGGTATTGTAAATAAAGCACTAGCTCCATAATTCCATGCGCTTTCCTGTTCTAAATTAGAGTCAATAACAAATTCACGACTACTTGCTAATAAATAACTATTCTCTGGGAAAACAAATGCAGAACGATAACCTTTACCAACAGAACCACGAAGATGGAACCATGAAGTTACGTCATATTTCAAATGTAAACGAGGAGTAACAAACCATTTATGAAGAGAACTATAATCCGCACGAATTCCTGCAAGAACTGTTAACTTTTCCACTGGAGTCCAAGTATATTCTGCATAAGCTCCTGTAACTGTTTCATGCAAGTTTCTCCATTGTGGACAATATTTATCAATTACATTTCCACGCTGAGCATATCTATCCCAATTAAAGTTCATTCCGGCAGCCAATTTGTGTTGTTTGCCAAATTCGCTTTCATAAAGTATTGATCCATAAATATTAGACTCGTATATATTATAGATTTTCTTTGCATAATTAGACTGTTGATCGTGATAAGAGCCAGAAACAATTACAGCAATACTTTCATTTCTATCCTGATTCATAATGAATCCATTCTTAGAAAAGAGTTCTACACGATTTGTTTTAAGATTAATTGTAAATGGATCATAATTATAACCCGGAAGTAATGTATGATCAGTCTGTCCACTTGTACGACGGTCAGTCAAAACCTTAACACCAGACTGAGAAACGAATTTGGGAGTCTGATAGTGCCAGCGGTTCATCGCACTGAACGATTGCATTTTGGGCATGTCCAAAAAAGAATCACCATTCTTATCATGAGATTTTTCCTCGTTATAATAATTTACGAAAAGAGCTGTTGATAAATTATCGTTCAATTCTAAAGCTCCTACTGCATTTCCTTCATATCTGCCAGCGTTACTTGTAAATAAATTAATAAAAAGAGGATCAGCGATTTTGGGTTTCTTATACTCTACATTAATCTGTCCTGTCAAAGATTCAAAACCATTCTTTACAGAAGCAGCACCTTTTGAAACCTGAATACTTTGCATCCATGGTCCAGGAATATAATCTAATCCATAAAGAGAAGCAACACCGCGCATGTTTGGAAAATTCTCTGTCAACATTTGAACATATGTTCCTGAAAGTCCTAGTAACTGAATCTGTTTAGCGCCAGTAACAGCGTCACTGTAAGCGACATCTACAGATGGATTTGTTTCAAAGCTCTCTGACAGATTACAACAAGCCGCACGAGTCAATGCCTTTGATGTAATATCTTCAGTAACCATTGCACTATTCAAACGTTTTAAAGATCCCATTCCTCTTTGAGTTATAACAACTTCTTGTAACTGATTACTTGTTTTCATAACGATAACTTGTACATCTGTTGGGGTAACAACTTCATGAAGACGAGATTCAAAACCGACATAATCAACCTGAAGGACAGGCTTCTCTTCCTCTATTTTTAATTCAAAATAACCTCCATCTTGTGCAATTGCCGAAACTGTTTTAGATTTATTGCAAACGAGTGCTCCTATTAAAGGATTACCATCTTCATCAAGAACATAACCTTTAATAACGAATTTAGAGGCGTTGTCTGCAAATGTCTGGGCAATAACTAAGAAAAATAAAATAAATAGTTCTAAACCTCTTTTCATATAAAAATAACCTAAATAAAACTTTATGCCTAAAAGATTGCCTTGCAGTAAATATATTATTAATTCAAAATTTCTGCAAAATTACAACTGTTTGAAACAACTATCAATACCATAAAATGGGTATTATTTAAGCACGAAGAGGGATTCTTATGAGTAAATAAATGTATTTTTCACTTGACAAAAAATGAGAACATATTTTGTGAACGGTTTTTATAAAAAGAGTTAGCGGTAAATAAAAGCATTTACCGCTAACAAAAATAGAAACACAAATTATAATAGATTTTGATTTAAGGTATACTTCTTTTATTTCTTTTGCAAATTAGTCTCTTTAAAGAATAACACAAACAATAACAATAAAACAAATGACATTCCTGAAGAAATTAAGAATAAAATCGGCCAATTACATTTATCCCCATCACGGAAGAAATCAATTAACCAACCGTTACATAATGTGCCGATCAAAAATCCAATTCCCCAAACTAGAAAGAATAAAAGACCTTGAGCACGTGCTTTCATTTCTTTAGGAGCAACCTGATCTGTATAAACTTGTCCACCAACATAGAACAATCCAAAAATTAAACCATGAACTATAATCCCCAAATAATAGAACCACTGAATATCCATTTCTGCTCCTAAGAAGAATGCAAAGTAACGAATGAACAAGGCTACCAAACCTAGAATTAATGTCTTCTTAATCCCAGATCTTAACAGAATAGAAGTTGTGATTACCAGAAAAAACATCTCTGCCAATTGTCCTAAATTTAGGGTAACAGTGATATTACGAACATTTTCATCTGCTAAAATCATTGACCCATAAACATGATATAATGTAAATGGAATAATGGAAAGAAAAGTAAGAATCATAAAGACTCTAAAATTTTTATCTTTCATCAAAGTAAAAGCACTGAAACCTGTAATATCCATAAAAGAGAAGCACTCTTTCTTCGAAGGAACTGGAGGTGTATGAGGTAAAGTTAAATTGACAACTGCTGCAATAAATGCAACTACTGCTCCACAATACATAGGCAAATTCGTATCATCAAATGCATCCATTCCCAGAATATGTAAAGCGACAACACTAAAAATTCCAGAAGCGACCCAACCAACAGAACCAAACATTCGAATACGAGGAAATTGTTCGGAAGGAGCATGTTGCATTGCAATTGTACTCGTCAAACTTTGTGTAGGCATATGGCAAAGCATTGCTAAAACAACACTAAAGAATAATCCACAAAAAGAATCCTGATTAGCAGCAATCAATAAAAATACACCCGTTAATAGATTTAATACTGCTAAGATTTTTTCTGCTGCAAAATACCTATCAGCTATAGCCCCGATAAAAGAAGACCCCATGGCACCAATAGCCATTGCACTTAAAACTAAAGAAATCTGATAAACTTCAAATTTTAAGGTATGAGATAAATAGGCCGCCAAAGGTACCCACCATACAGCACTTAACATATACTGTAAAAACATCATCATACAAAGTTGTTCTTTTACCCGTAGGCCATTGAGTTTATGATTTTTTTCCATAATAATTATAGATTTATTTATTTTCTATTATAAATATTGTTTTACAAATATAATTTCACGAGTCATTTTTATTTTCTTCAAATAATACCATTATTATGAATAATCGTCTCATTTTCTAATAATTGAACATCTATGATACAAATTCAAATAATCATGAGAAGAAATCTAAAGAAGAGGTTTTATTATAAAATCTGATTTTTATGTATCTTTAAGCACGTAAACAAAATACCATGTAATGAAACATTCACTAGTTATATTTTTCATACTTTGTTTTTTTTATATTTTACCATCACAAGCAAAAGATGCAAATTATATATTCAGGCATTATCAAGTTGAAAATGGCCTTAGTGATAATATGGTCACCGGATGTATACAAGACCATCATGGCTTTATATGGATTGGCACACGAGATGGGCTAAACAGGTTTGATGGTTATACCTTCAAAGTTTTCCGTCATGATCCTACTGATAAATCTTCTTTAGGGAGCAATTGGGTTACTTCTTTAAACTGCGATAAAGAAGGAAATATCTGGGTTGGGACCTTGGCTGGATTATTTAAATACAATTCACAAGATGAATCCTTCAAACAACTTCCAATTACAAAAGACAAAAGAATTTACCTTTTCCAATTCGACGAAAGGAACAGATTATGGATTTTAATGGAAGGAAATATTATTTGTCAAAACCTGTCGGACAATCAATGTAGAATATTCGCCCATCCTGATAAATTTTCCTATACATCGTTTTGTATTACTCTAAATCATCAATTATGGGCCGGGGATTCAAATGGTTGTATTTCATTAATCAATGAAGAAGAGAATATAAGTACATTTCCCTTATTTGATAATGCTCCTTCCCGTAAAATAAAAATGTTATATCCTTCACAATTCGAAAACAAAATATATGTCGCTTACGAACATGATGACATCAAAATATTTAATACAGAATCAAAAGCTTTTCGAGACTTACATATTCAAGAATCAAATAAGATTACATGCCTGATCAACCAATTTTTGGAAAAAGATAAAAATGAACTTTGGATTGGTACTGATTCTGGTTTAATCATTTATTACAACAATACAGGAGAATATAAAAGGGTACAACAAGATCATTTTGATCCTCATGCTTTATCTAGTCAGTCTATATCTGCATTTTGTAAAGATAAAGAAAATGGAATTTGGATCTGTTTTCACCAAAATGGTATAAATTATTGTTCCCCTTTTCAACCTTTCAAAATTCAATATCCTGGAGATGGCATAAATGCAATGAAAGGAGAGGTCATTCGAGATATTTGTTCAGATAAATACGGGAACATTTGGATTGGAACAGAAGATGCTGGTATTAACTGTCTGGATAAACAGACTAATAAATTCACAAATTATCAGCCTCTTCCCGATAACACCAGTATTTCTCATACCAATATTAGAAGTATGGCTGCATCAGATGAACATCTCTGGATAGGTCACGTTATCCATGGAATTGACAAAATGGATATAAAACAAAGAAAAGTCATAAAAAGATATAGCTTACTAAAAGACTCAACAAGTACAAAGAATAGTTCTGTAAGATGTATAAAAGTCCTACAAGAAGGGCAAATTTATGTAGGTACAGATGATGGCGTTTTCAAATATGATTATTTAAACGATTGTTTCCGTTACGCACCACAATTTCCTTCTAATTCCGTAAGATGTATTTATGAAGATCGTCTAGGTAGAATATGGACTGGAATGTTTAACAGAAGTTTTTATTATAATCCTATTAGTAATACAGGGATGTATCTGCCTTTTGATAAATTAAATACACAAAGACATAACTTCGTTAATGATATTTGTGAAGACACAGAAGGTAACATGTGGTTCGCTACTTTGGAGGGAGTCATAAAATATGACTTTCAAACAGGAGAATCTTTTCATTATACAGTAAAAAATGCAATGCCAAGTAATATTGCATTTAAAATTATTCCCGATGAAAACGAATGTCTTTGGATCAGTACTGCGAATGGATTAGTCTGTTTGGATGTTCAAAGTGAACAATTTACAACATATACAGAAAGTCATGGTCTGATATCAAGACAGTTTAATGAAAACTCTGCTTTTAAAGATGTTGATGGGAGTCTTTATTTCGGTTCCATAAAAGGTTTTATTCATTTCAAACCGAATGATATACAAATAGAAAACAATTCTTCTGAAGTTTATTTACACACATTGGAAAAAGGGAATACAGAAGAGATTCTAAATATATCACCTGATTCTCCTCTATCTAAAATCTCTTTAAATCATTGGGAATCGACTTTTAGTATCAGTTTTTCAACGTTGAGATTTACAGCTCCTAAATCCATTCAGTATGCCTATCGTTTAAAAGGGAGTGATCCAAAATGGATCGAAATAGGGGAACGTAATACTGTTTACTTTACAAATCTCTTACCGGGAGAATATCTTTTAGAAGTAAAAGCGACCAACCTCTCTAATCGTTGGAGTAACACTATTACCAAATTAAAAATAGAGATCCGTCCAGCATGGTGGCAGTCTATTCCTGCAAAGACACTATATGTTCTTTTAAGCATTTCTTTATTACTTTTTATTTTTTACTGGTGGAAAAAAAAGACAAAACAGGAAATGGCTTATAACATGCAATTATTTGAAGACCAAAAAGAAAAAGAGTTATACCAAGCAAAGATTGACTTCTTTATCAATATAGCTCATGAAATACGTACTCCATTAACTTTAATCAAGAATCCATTAGAAAGGATTCTTAAATCAGAGAATATACATGGGAAAGATGAGGAATCTCTTAAATTAATGGATAAGAACGTCTCTCGTTTGCTTTCTTTAATCAACCAATTATTGGATTTTCGCAGGACTGAGATTGAAGGTTTTCAATTAAATTTCGTCCGAGCCAATATTATCGAAATACTTAAAGATACAATAGACAGATTCCAAGATTCAGCTATCGAACATAACCTGCTTCTAAATTTAGATATTTCAACTGACGAATTGTATGTATATATTGATCAGGAAGCTATCACTAAAATATTTAGTAATCTTCTTGTAAATGCAATCAAGTATGCAGATAGAAATATCATTATCCGTGTACAATTAAACGAATCACACGATCAATTTATTATTGATTTTATCAACGACGGCAAACCGATTCCTGAAGAATCACGAGAAAGGATATTCGAACCTTTCTACCGATTACAACCGAATGCAAATAATAAAACCGGTACCGGCTTAGGATTACCATTAGCACGTTCTTTGACAGAAATGCATCATGGCTCTCTTTCGTTAGAAATATTCGAAAAGGATCCAAAATTGACATTATTCAGATTAACTTTACCTCTTAAACTACCTGAATCAATATCTGACGGAGAAGAGGAAAATATTTCTGAAGAAACTACTCACATTAATCTTACATACAAAGAAGGAAGGACAAATATTCTTATCGTAGAAGACAATAAGGAAATGCGTACATTTATTGCAGAAGAATTGAATGATCATTATAATATTTTCATTGCAGAAAATGGAGTCGTAGCTATTGACATAATACATAAACAAAGTGTTCAGTTGATTATTAGCGATATAATGATGCCTGTTATGGATGGAATAGAATTATTAAGAAACATAAAGACAAATGTTGAATTCAGTCATATTCCTGTTATCTTATTAACGGCAAAAACGACTGTACAATCTCGAATGGAAGGACTTGAATCTGGAGCAGATGCTTATATCGACAAACCTTTTTCAACGAGTCTGCTACTTGCTCAGATTTCCAACTTACTTACAAACAGAGATAAAATTAGAAAGTTCTATTTCAACTCTCCTGTTGCAAATATGAAATCAATAGCCTATACAAAGACTGATGAGAACTTTTTAGACAATCTTAATAAGATCATAAACGAACATATCAGTGATCCTTCATTAGATGTAAACCAAATTGCAGATTTAATGAATATCAGTCGTCCGACCTTATACAGAAAAATCCGGACTATCTCTGATTTAACTCCAAATGAATTAATAAAAATCAGTCGATTGAAAAAGGCTGCAGCCTTACTAATAGAAGGAGAAATGAAGATATATGAAATATCCGAATCTGTAGGATTCAGTTCCCAATCATATTTTTGGTCTGCGTTCATTAAACAATTTGGAGTCAGCCCTTCAAAATATGCAAAAGACAATCGTTCAACTAATTTAGAGAATAAAATTGAAGAATCATCCAAAATTGATTAATTTAGCAAACTATATTTAGACATTATTCATAAGCTTAATGGGAACATGAAAAACTTTATTTACATCGGCCTATTTACAATAGGATTAATATTAAACTCTTGTACATTTGATTCTCCAAAAGAGTCCGTTTCTGCAAATGCAGAACAAACGAAACCAACAGGGCTAGAGGACAGAGCTCTTTGGGTAAAAACAATTACAAAAATTGCAGATCCAGTATTAATAAATCTCAGTCAAAACTCTTTGGTCAAAAACATGCCTTATGAATCTATTGATCCCAATCGGCGTACTTATTCTTATCTGGAAGCCGTTGGACGACTAATTTGTGGTATTGCTCCATGGCTTGAATTAGGACCCGATGACAGTCCGGAAGGGAAACTTCGTGCTAAATATATTGATCTAGCTGTTAAAGGGATAAAAAATGGCGTTAATCCTAATTCTCCTGATTATTTAGAATTTGGAGAACCATATCAACCTCTTGTAGATGCAGCATTCCTAGCACAAGGCTTGCTTCGCGCGCCAAAGCAATTATGGGGAAATCTAGACGAAGAAGGAAAAGCATGGATGATAACAGAGTTAAAAAGAAGCAGACAAATCAAGCCATGGGAAAACAACTGGCTTTTATTTGCGTCCATGGTTGAAGCCTCCTTACTTGAATTTACAGGTGAATGTGATATGGACAGACTGATGTATGGAGTTAAACGTTTCCGCGATGAATGGTATAAAGGAGATGCTTTATATGGCGACGGACCTGCATTTCATCAAGATTATTATAATAGTTTTGTTATTCATCCGATGTTAACAGATGTACTACTTATCATGAAGAAACACCATATCGAAGAAGGAGTTTTTTTAGAGATACAAGGGAAAAGGCTGACCCGATATGCAGAACAACTGGAACGCTTCATTTCTCCTGAAGGCTCATATCCTGTTTTGGAAGATCCATCATCTATCGTATTGGAGCTTTTCATGCATTGGCACAAGCATCTTTACTACATATGTTACCCCAAAAGGTCACTCCTGGACAAGTTCGTTGTGCTATGACTGCTATTATTGAACGACAGTTCAAATCGCCAAAAAATTTCGATGAAAACGGCTGGATAAAAGTTGGATTGACAGGAAGTCAGATAAACATGTCTGAATCATATATAAATAATGGTAGTGCATATCTTTGTTCTGTTGGTTTCTTGGCATTAGGATTACCTGTTGATGATCCGTTTTGGAGTGAACCTTATACAGAATGGACCAATTTAAAAGCATGGAACGGTATTGATGTTTCTGCTGATCATGCATTAGCAAATTAGAATTGAATATTTATTTCTCAAAATACAATTATTATGGTAAATTTTTCATTAGAAGGAAAAATTGCTTTGGTAACAGGTGCGTCATATGGAATTGGATTTGCAATTGCATCTGCCTTTGCTGAAGCTGGAGCTAAAATTGTTTTTAACGATATTCGTCAGGAACTAGTAGATAAAGGTTTGGCTGCTTATGCAGAAAAAGGAATAGACGCTCGTGGTTATGTCTGTGATGTAACAGATGAAGAAGCTGTCAATAAATGGATTCCTCAAATTGAAAAAGAAGTAGGAACTATTGATATTCTTGTAAATAATGCAGGTATCATCAAACGTATTCCTATGTGTGAAATGTCAGCAAAAGAATTCCGTCAGGTGGTTGATGTTGATTTGAATGCTCCTTTTATTGTTTCTAAGGCTGTTATTCCGAGTATGATCAAAAAAGGGCACGGAAAGATTATCAATATCTGCTCTATGATGAGTGAGCTTGGCCGTGAAACAGTTTCAGCCTATGCTGCGGCTAAAGGAGGTTTAAAAATGCTGACTCGTAATATTGCTTCCGAATATGGAGAATTTAATATTCAATGTAATGGTATTGGTCCGGGTTATATAGCAACTCCTCAAACAGCTCCTTTGAGAGAGAAACAACCAGATGGATCTCGTCATCCATTCGATTCATTTATAATTGCAAAGACTCCAGCTGCACGTTGGGGGACACCGGAAGATTTGATGGGACCTGCTGTATTCCTGGCATCTGATGCTTCTAATTTCGTAAACGGGCACGTATTGTATGTTGATGGTGGAATCTTGGCTTACATTGGTAAACAACCTTAATTGTCAAGATGCTTCTGTAAATGATTTATATGAAAACATTCATGAAATCAAATCATATTTGGATGAGTTTGCTGTCAGGTCTATTCCTGACAGCCTGTTCTTCCAGTCCTGTTCTAACCGTTACCGTTGAAAATCCTTTAGAACAGAAACGGTCATCAGAAATTGTTGAAGTTAAATCTGTGACATTAAAGAATCATTTCCATACAGGAAATTCAGAATATCTTTTAAAGGATGATCAGAATCACGAAATTCCTTATCAGATCACACACGAAGGAGATTTAATATTTCCTGTTTCTTTGAAAGCTAAGGAAGAACAAACCTTCTATATTTCAGAAGGGAAGCCATCGAAGATGACAGTTTCAACTTGTGGAAAACAATATCCAGAACGAGTAGATGATATTGCCTGGGAAAACGACAAGATTGCATTCAGAACGTATGGACCAGCATTACAACGAAACAAGGAAAGAGCTTTTGGCTATGATATCTGGTTGAAGAATACAAGTGATCTTGTTGTTGAGAAACGTTATGCTACAGAATTGAACCCTGAGACAAGGTCACATATCCAAAAATTACGTAAAGAAGGTGAAAAAGAAAGAGCTGACAGTATCGCGAAAGCCATTTCTTATCACATTGATCATGGTAATGGAATGGACTGTTACAAAGTCGGACCTACTTTAGGAGCGGGGACAGCTGCTTTAATGCAGAAAGATTCATCGATTATTTATCCATATTGCTATAAAGACTTTGAAATATTAGATAATGGTCCACTTCGTTTTAAAGTAAAACTGACTTATCATCCGTTTGAACTAGAAGGTAAAAATGTTGTTGAAACAAGAATTATTCAGCTCGATCAAGGTTCGTACTTGAACCGAACAGAAGTTTCTTATAAAGGATTAACAGATTCACATCCTTTAAGTGTAGGTATTGTAATTCAACCATATCATAAAGACAAATATTCATTCAGTAAGACAGAAGGTTATATGTCTTATATTGATCCGACGGATAATCCGAATAATGGGAACGGATTAATATATGTAGGAGCTGTTTTTCCTAAACAACCAAATGAAATAAAACCTTGTTTCTTTACAGATGAAGAAAGAAAGGAGCATGGAAATGCATCCGGTCATATAATGGGATTTACCACTTACCAACCTAATAGTTCATATACGTATTATTGGGGCGCAGGCTGGAGTAAATCAGATATCAAGTCTGAAGGACAATGGATCAGTTACTTAAAGGATTTCTCTATCCAGTTAAAGAATCCTCTAATCATTAAAACTAAATAATAATAAAGATATAAATGGAAAACGTACAGACTAAAATTAACTATCGTATGTTGGTGGCTTGCCATCCAAATGACGTGAAACATTATGACACTGAATTATTGAGAGAAAGATTCCTTATGGAGAAAGTTATGGTTCCCAACGAAATCAATCTGACATATTCAATGTACGATCGTTTAATATTTGGTGGCGCTGTTCCAGCCGGACAAGATTTGACTTTGGAAACTATCGATCCTTTGAAAGCTCCTTATTTCTTGTTCAATCGTGAACTGGGTGTTATCAATGTTGGCGGAAAAGGTATCGTTAGTGTAGATGGAACAGATTATGAATTAAACTTCCGCGATGCTTTATATGTAGGACGAGGGAATCAGAATGTAGTGTTCAAAAGTGTAGATGCAGCCAACCCGGCTCATTTCTATATTAATTCGGCAATAGCTCACAAAGAATACAAGACTCAGTTGGTAACAATTGATGGCCGAGAAGGTTCTTTGAAAGCAAACTCTTTCGCTGCAGGGAAAATGGAGGAAAGTAATGACCGTGTTATCAATCAGCTGATTGTAAAAAATGTATTGGAAGAAGGTCCTTGCCAGTTGCAAATGGGATTGACAGAGTTAAAACCGGGAAGCGTTTGGAACACAATGCCTTCACACACTCATAGTCGTCGTGTCGAAGCTTATTTCTACTTCAATGTATCCGATGAGAACCGCGTTTGTCACTTTATGGGTGAACCTCAGCAGGAACGTATCATCTGGATGGCAAACGAACAAGCAGTCATGTCACCAGAATGGTCTATTCATTCAGCTGCAGGAACTAGTAATTATACTTTTATCTGGGGGATGGCTGGAGAAAACTTGGATTACAACGATATGGACAAGTTTGGATATAAAGATATGAGATAATTATACATGCATTTGATAAAAAATAATTATCAACAGATTGCTGTTAAATAAATAGAGCCGACTAGCTTAGTGCATTTGCTTACTATCCAGTCGGCTTTATTATAAGATTTTATCTATCAGATAACACAGTAAGACATCATTTTGTTTTTCGTTTCTGTCCTGGGCTAAAAATTAATTCATC
>JAHHQS010000120.1 GCA_020026285.1 Parabacteroides sp.
CCATATTTCATTCCGCACAATTACCACTTATAATTAAAACCGAAACTTAACAATTCATTAATCTGCAAATAGTGCTTATAATCATCTTTACGAACAATACCATCATCATACCTCATATTAACAGTGATATTTGTTGAAAAGAATCTACTCCAAAAGAATGTAAAACGATTTTCCCACTCACCAATAATCCGAGAATAATTAGTATTGTAATAAAAACGAGAATACCAAGAGACACTTCTACTCATCTGAAAATTCAATACGGCATTAACAGTAGAACCTATATCAGTCTGTTTTGTTGGGAAATCCTCCATTCCTGGCTTTTTCTGAAAATGTCTGCCTAATTCAATCTTTTTATCAATGGTTTGCTTATAAGTCATTGACAAAGGAGCGACGTTCACATTAAATGTCAAACTCTTGTGTTTCTTCTTGAAAGTTTTATTTAAGTCATACTTCATACCAAGACCTAAGTTTATGCTAAACGGAGATAAAAATCCGGCCAACTTTTTATCCTGATTTTCCGCAAAACTACTTAACAACTGAGTTCTGAATTCCATATCAATGGTATAATACCATTTTGAGAATGCACGATAACCCAAGTTACTATGTAAACGGAACACATCATCACTAACCTTAAAACTCCTTAATGTATCATTCGGAGATGTAAAGAATGTATTTTTTATTTCTAATTCATTCGTAAATTTCACCTTATTACGATTATAATTGTATATAAAATACTCTCGGTTATTTAAGTTTAACGTACTGTTACCACCTTTGTGCCAGTTCGGAGACACATAGTTTTGAGCGACCTGTAAGGCACTTTCAAAATGGGAAGTCCAATATCTTCTTTCCGGGATAAATTTGGATGGAGCAGATACATCTTCAAAGGTGACTTCCTTTTTGACCTCCAGACGCATGTCATCCGATCTTTTTTTCTCCATTACTTTTACTTTCACCGATTCCTTAGGTAAAGTATAGTAACTATATTTAAAATAATCCGGATGATTGTTTTCCACATAACGATGAACAGCTTCCGCACTGGCTTTTGCTGTGAAATAATCATGTAATACAGCTGATGTATCAACTTTCATTAAAGCTTCCGGCTTATAAGTTGTATAAGAAACAATCGTATCATAGAAAGTCAAATTCTTGGGAAGATATTCTCCTTTAAACAAGGCTGGCAAAAACAATCTATTTACAATCATGGTGTCTTGAAATGTTACATCATCACCAAACTGATTAGAACGATCGAAGAAATTTGCGGCTAACATTATTGCCTCAGGAGACATACGCAACTCATCTTTCGTCAACAATTTCCTTAAATTAGCACTCAAGGGAACCGGAGCTTTATATTCACGATTCAATAAATCAAGTTTATTCCTTAAATCTGGCAGGACATTATTTCCTATCGTTACGATAGAGTCACTTTGAGCTTCAGTTTTCATTTCTTTTGCCAAGGCTTCAACAGGTGAATCCAAATCAGAAGACAGGACTTTTACCGTATCCTGAGCATACGATAATTGTAAACATCCTATATAAAAAAACACAAATACGATATAAATTCTATTCATCATCATTCAGATAAAAATAAATGCTTCTAACTTTGCAAAGTTAATTTATTTTGTAAAATACATGCTAACCTTAAATAAAGTTTTAGCTCCCGAAATCTTAAGAAAAATATAAATAATGTATTTTAGCAACTACTTTTTGTCAAAACGGGATAAAATACCTAAATTTGCCCACTTGATATGAAAAGTAGACATTTGGTGTTCGTTGAAATGTATCATTTACACGGATACGGACAGCTATTGTCATTTATTTTTGTTATATCAAATTGATTATCATTATAAAGAGAACTAAAATATTACTATCGTGGCTGATACAAAGTACATTTTTGTGACAGGAGGTGTAGTTTCTTCATTAGGTAAAGGAATTATCTCCGCATCTTTAGGAAAGTTGCTTCAAGCAAGAGGTTATAAAGTAACCATTCAGAAGTTTGACCCGTACATCAACATTGATCCGGGAACATTGAATCCTTATGAGCATGGTGAATGCTACGTTACAGTGGACGGACACGAAGCCGATCTGGATTTAGGCCATTACGAACGTTTCTTGAACGTTCCTACGACCCGTGCGAACAACATTACTTCAGGTCGTATCTATCAAAGTGTTATCAACAAAGAACGTAAAGGCGATTATCTAGGTAAAACTGTTCAGGTTGTTCCTCACATTACAGACGAAATCAAACGTCAGGTAAAATTGTTAGGAAACAAAAAACAATTCGATTTTGTCATTACTGAAATTGGAGGTACAGTTGGTGATATCGAATCACTTCCATTCATGGAAAGTGTACGCCAGTTGAAATGGGAATTAGGAAAGAACTGCCTGTGCGTTCATCTTACTTATGTTCCATTTATTGCAGCAGCAAAAGAATATAAGACAAAACCGACTCAGCATTCTGTCAAGAAATTACAGGAATTAGGTATCCAGCCAGATATTCTTGTTCTTCGTACAGAACATGAATTGTCTACCAATCTCCTTCATAAGGTTGCATTATTCTGTAATGTTATGGAAGATTCAGTTGTACAGTCAATCGATGTTCCTACTATTTATGAAGTTCCATTGGTATTGCAGCGTCAGAAAATGGATGAAACAGTTCTTCGTAAAGTTGGCTTGGAAGTTGGTCCTACTCCAGAATTAAAACCATGGAGAAACTTCTTAGCTAAGAAACAAGCTGCAACAGAAACAGTAAAGATTGGTTTGGTTGGTAAATATGTAGAATTACAGGATGCATACAAATCAATCGATGAATCATTATTACAAGCAGCTGTATATAATGACCGTAAATTAGATCTTCACTTATTCCAGTCTGAAAACATCAACGACGCGAATGTTGTTGAAGAATTGCAAGACATGGATGGTATTTTGATTGCTCCAGGATTTGGACCTCGTGGTATCGAAGGAAAGTTATCAGCAATCAGATATGCTCGTGAAAACGACATTCCTTGCTTGGGTATCTGTTTAGGTATGCAATGTATGGTGATAGAATTTGCTCGTGACGTATTAGGTTATAAAGATGCTAATTCTACTGAAATGGTTCCAACAACTCCACACAATGTAATAGACATCATGGAAGAACAGAAAACTATTACTAATATGGGTGGTTCTATGCGTTTAGGTTCATACGATTGTATAATAAAGAAGGACTCAAAAGCATTCGAAGTTTATAATCAAGAATTGATTCAGGAACGTCATCGTCATCGTTTTGAATTTAACAATGATTATAAGAAAGAATTTGAAGCTGCGGGAATGAAATGTTCAGGAGAAAATCCAGAAACCAATTTGGTTGAAGTTGTTGAAATACCTTCATTAAAATGGTTTATCGGTGTTCAATATCATCCTGAATACAACAGCACTATTATTAATCCAAATCCTCTATTCTTGAGCTTTATTAAAGCAGCTATTGATAAATAAGAAAAAATAATTTAAATGGATAAAAACACAATCATCGGGTTTGTTCTTATCGGAATCGTTTTGTTCGGTTTCAGCTGGCTAAACCAGCCGACACCTGAACAGATCGAGGCTCAGCAACGTTATTTGGACTCGCTGGCACAAATAGAATCAACTCGTCAGGCTGAACTGGAGAAAAAAGAAGTTGATCCGGTTGCCAGTTTAAATAATCTGCCTGACTCCGTCAGAGAATCTCGTTTAAAAAACAGTTTCGGCTCTTTTGCCCAGGCCATGACTGGAAACGAAGAAGTTGTTACACTTGAGAACGAAAAAGTTTCTGTCAGACTGACTACTAAAGGAGGACGAGTTCTTTCTGCTACATTAAAAGAATATGACAATTACAAGGGAGAACCCGTTGTATTATTCGACAATGAAGAATCCAAATTAGATTTTTCATTGATTACTGCTGCCAACCAGCGTATTAATACAAAGAATTTATATTTCTCTCCTATTAAGAGTGATAAGAACAATGTAGTTATGCGCCTTCAAGTAAATGAAAACAGCTATCTTGATTTCATTTATACTTTACAAGACAATGATTATAGAATGAAGTTCTCTGTACAAGGTACAGGTTTGAATGGTATTCTTTCTCCTAATACAGAATCTTTACACGTTTATTGGGAACAGGATATCCGCCAGCAGGAAAAAGGACGTAAGTTCGAAGATCGCTACGTAGGACTTTATTATAAATTATATGGTGACGACGTAGATAATTTAAGCGAAGCTGGTAATGACAGTAAATCTTTCAAGGAGAATTTACATTGGATTGGCTACAAAGACATGTATTTCTCAACCGTTCTTACATCTAAAGATGGTTTCAAAAATGCAGAATTGGAATCTCAGATGTATAAACAAGGTGACTTGATGAAGAACTTCAAGACTTCAGCTGATGTTGCGTTCGATTTGAATGGTGCAAAAACAACAGACTTTGAATATTTCTTTGTTCCGAATAAATATTCAATGCTGAACGATTTTAATGACAACTTATCCGATGATCAGGAATTAAGTTTAGAGAAATTAGTTCCTCTTGGATGGGGTATTTTCCGCTGGGTTAATCAATTCTTCATTATCCCATTATTTAACTTCCTGGGTGGATTTATCGGTAACTATGGTTGGTTAATCTTCCTGATGACTGTTATTGTCAAACTGATTTTATTTCCATTGACATACAAGTCGTATATGTCATCGGCCAAGATGCGTGTACTTCGTCCTCAGGTAGAAGAAATCAATGCAAAATATCCTAATCAGGATCAGGCATTGGATAAACAACGTGAAATCATGGAATTGTACAACCGTGCTGGAGCAAGCCCGATGAGCGGATGTTTACCTATGTTATTACAGATGCCTATCTTGATTGCTTTGTTCATGTTCTTCCCCTCTGCTATTGAATTACGTCACGAAAGCTTCTTATGGGCTCATGACTTGTCAACATATGATTCAATCATCAGCTGGGACGCTCAGATTCCTTTAATTTCAACTTATTTTGGTAATCATATCAGTTTGTTCTGTCTGTTAATGACTATCACCAATATTATCTATACAAAATATAATATGGAGATGACCAATACAGGTCAGCAGCAAATGCCTGGTATGAAAATAATGATGTACATGATGCCGTTGATGTTCTTGTTTATCTTCAACAGTTATGCATCAGGTTTGACATACTATTATTTCATCTCAACATTGATTACTATTGCTCAGACTTTATTCTTCCGTTATACAATTAATGAAGAAAAGTTATTAGCTAAACTGGAAGCGAACAAACGAAGACCGATGAAGAAATCCGGATTCATGAAACGTTTGGAAGAAGCTCAGCGTATGCAGCAGGAACAATTGAAACGTCAGCAGGATCAGTTAAAACAACAACGTGCCGATCATGCTGAAAAAAGAAATGCACGTAAAAATAGATAAGCCTTTTTAATCAGCTTGTTTATTCAATAAATAGAGGCCGCATCCCATTCTAAAAAAAGGAAGCAGGCTTTTGAAAAAAAGGTCCGATGTTTTCAAGAAAAGTTTAAAGCTTTTTGAAAAAACATCGGACCTTTTTTCTGTTCATAAAACCATACCTTTTCCAGGAATCCAATTTTTCTAGAGATTCGTCTTGAGTCAATGCTTTATAATTAATAAACAGACCCCATTCCATAATTCATTTTCCAAAAGATTCTCCACCTTTCATAATACTCTCTCTTTAATGTAATATGGCGGATTCATGAAATTATTCCTCAGAAAGTTCAAACTATCAACTGAGTAAAAAAAGAATCCGATTGAAAGACTTTATATCAAGTCATTTCCAATCGGATTACATTCTTACACTAAAAAATACTTGTACTATTTTCTCTTTTACTAAAACTAAATAGTCCCTATTTCAAACTATTCAATAATTGTTCTAATGTATATTCATCCGGTATCAAAACCTGACGAGCCTTACTACCTTCAGAAGGACCAACAACTCCTGCAGCCTCTAACTGATCCATCAGACGGCCGGCACGATTGTAGCCGATAGCAAACTTGCGCTGAATCAATGAAGTGGATCCCTGCTGCTGTATGACAATCAAACGAGCCGCTTCGTTGAATAACGGATCACGCTCAGATAAATCTACAGTACCACCTATTGCCCCTCCTTCATTCTCGGCTATATATTCAGGCAACAGATATGCTGTAGGATAAGCAACCTGATCACCTATATAATCAACTATATTTTCAACTTCAGGTGTGTCAACAAAAGCACATTGTACACGAATAGTATCACTACCCGCTACAGAAATCAACATATCACCACGACCTATCAATCGGTTTGCACCTGGAGCATCCAAAATGGTTCTTGAGTCAATCATGGAAGCAACCTTAAATGCAATACGACTTGGGAAGTTTCCTTTGATTGTTCCTGTAATTACTTTTGTATCCGGACGCTGAGTAGCCAGAATCATGTGAATACCAACGGCACGAGCCTTAGCTGCAATACGCGAGATTGGCAATTCGATTTCTCGTCCAGATGTAGCAATCAAATCGGCGAACTCATCTACGATAACCACAATGTATGGCAAAAATCTGTGTCCCTTTTCCGGATTCAGATGATGAGTTATAAACTTGTTATTATATTCCTTAATATTTCGAACGTTCGCAGCAACCAACAATTTGTATCGGTTCTCCATTTCGACCACCAATGAATTCAAAGTCGCAACAGCGTCAGCCGGCTCTGTTACAATCGGATGATCTGTATTCGGCAATTTAGCCAGATAATGTCTTTCAATCTTCGAATAGATACTAAATTCTACCATCTTCGGATCGACCATCACAAACTTCAGTTCCGCCGGATGCTTCTTATATAATAAGGAAGTGATAATAGCATTTAATCCAACAGACTTTCCCTGTCCGGTTGCACCGGCAACCAGCAAATGAGGAGTCTTACATAAATCGAACATATAAACTTCGTTCGTAATAGTCTTGCCAACAGCTACAGGCAGATCATATTTACATTCCTGGAATTTTTTGGAAGCAATAACCGACTGCATAGATACCACCTGTGGATGTTTATTAGGGACTTCAATACCAATTGTACCCTTTCCCGGAATCGGAGCAATAATACGTATCTGCAAAGCAGCCAGATTCAAAGCTATATCGTCTTCCAATGTTTTAATCTTGGCAATACGAATTCCGGCTTCAGGAATAATTTCATATAAGGTGACTGTCGGACCAACTGTTGCTTTAATAGAGGCAATCTTTATACCGAAATCCTCCAATGCCTGCTTGATCAGTTGCTGATTTGCATTCAAGTCGTCCATACTGACTTCACGATTACCAGTATCATGAGGATCCAACAGATCCAATACAGGAAACACATAACGAGACAGATCCAGACGAGGATCATAATCACCTAAAGCCTGTCCGGTATAATCGGATTCATCATCTTGAGCCACCTCAACAGAAAATTCTGTTTCAGCAGGGACATGTTCTTCCGCTTTTTCTTCTGTTTCAACCTGTTCCGGATCAGCTATCTCCTGAGGTTGTTCCTCATCCTCCTCCACATTATGTTCCTGTTCTTCAGAAGAAGTTTTAGCTATTTGTTCCGCTCTTTCCAATTCTTTTTCTGTATCGAATACATATTCAGGAGAAGGTTTGTCATATTGAACAACTGATAAATTGTTATCATTCTCTGAATTTACTGTATTTTCAAGACCTTCAATATCATCAGCATAGTCTTTCTTCTTTCTGAATTTGATTGAACTCAACCAACTGAAAGAAAAGATTCTCTGCAAAAATGGTATTGTTTTGGAGCTGGAAAAGACAGCTATAACTAAAAAAATTGCCAGCAACAAAAGGAATGTTCCTGGAATACCGATATTATTTTTCAAAATTTCAGTTACATAATAGCCCTGTTGTCCTCCTAAATAAAGGAAAGTATCTTCATATCCGCTCACAAAGAAGAAAGCCAGTGCCCATGAACCCCAAATCAAAACAGAGGTACTGAATAAGAAACGATTCAACAAAGAAACTCGCTTCACATTCATCAGTTTCGCACCTAAAGACCCCAAGAAATATAGAATCATGACCGAAGAGACTCCAAATAATCGATTCATCAACAAATCGGCAATAAAAGCGCCTCTTACTCCGGTCCAGTTCTCAACCGAACCTTGATTTATCAACAAATCTGTAATCGGGACATTCTCTATCCTGCTTTGATCTGCAGCTCCTGTAAAAAAGAATGAAATCAACGCCAGACCTATATATATCGTTAAAATAGAAAATAATAATCCGGAAATAAAACGTGAACGTTCATTCGAAAAAAATGATTTGACAGCCTGCCACCTTTCTGAAACCGGATGATTATTCTGCTTATGTAATGTTTTCTTTGCCATATTCTTTTATGTACTTTGTTTTGAGTTTACAAACTTACTCAAAATATCCTTATGAAATATCGGGATACCAACTTTTCCAATGAATGAATTTCTTTTCAATAAAATCGCATAGCGAAGAAATACCAGTCACCTTATTATATCATTTGACATCATAAAATAACTGGTATTTTATTACTAAAAAAAATTTTTTAATCTATTATCCTAACCGGATTTAAAGTTTCTCCAAAGCTTTCGCCATATCTTCAGGAGTATCTATACCTATTGTCTCCTGATTAGTTATTCCAACTTTGATTTTGTATCCGTTCTCCAGCCACCTGAGCTGCTCCAAACTTTCTGCCAGTTCCAAAGAAGATTGAGGTAGAGATGTGATTTCTTTCAAGACATCAGCTCTATAAGCATACATTCCAATATGTTTATAAAAAGTATGAGCTGCCAGCCATTCCTGTTCATTCTTTCCACGTACAAAAGGGATTACCGAACGACTGAAATACATGGCCTCTGAATTCTTATTAAGAACAACTTTCGGGGAGTTCGGATTTTGTAAAATCTCAAAACCATCCGCCCCGTTAAAAGGTTTTACCAGAGTTGCTATCTGAACATCATCACCCGTAAAACAAGCCTTGATTGTTTCAATCTGTTCTGGATGAATGAATGGTTCATCCCCCTGGATATTGATTATAACATCAAAACCTTCTCCTACTTTCTGAAAAGCCTCATAACAACGGTCTGTACCACTACGATGTTTATCAGAAGTCATTACCACATTTCCTCCAAAAGCTTTTACAGCCTCAACGATTCTTTCATCATCTGTTGCAACACAAACATCATCAACGGCCTTTTTTACCTGTTCATAAACTCGTTGAATCAT
Organism: Parabacteroides sp.; assembly: GCA_020026285.1. The sequence goes on from JAHHQS010000120.1 coordinate 9,232, forward strand.
TGTTTTCCCTTTCATGTCGACCAAAGGTTTTCCTGGGAAACGAGTCGAAGCATAACGGGCTGGAATTATTCCTATAAATTTCATATCTATTCTTTTTATTATCAATTATAATATTTCTCCTTCGCTTAATCGAACAATTTTTTCATGCTCACCAACAACCCAGACAATATCACCTTCTTCAAATATAGTTGTTGGCAACGGATTTTTCAATGAAGTATCTCCTCTTTCAATACCAATCACCAGACAGGCTGCCTTATCACGAATACCAGAAGCTATGATTGTTCGACCAATCAGTTTTGAACCGGAACAAATCTGAATCTGCTCAATATTCACTTCTTTTGAAGAAGACTGAATCTTACTATAAGCCAGATATCTGTCTTCCGTAAATTTTCTAAAATGTACGAGATCCTCATCCGAACCGACAACGATAACTTTGTCTAAAGGATAAAGTCGTTCATTACCACCAGGTATATTCAAACGAATATTTCCACGAATAATGGTTACTACATTTACATTACAAAGCTTACGGAAATTCAATTCCTTCAATGTTTTTCCTACTGATGGAGAGTTTTGCTGTACTTCAAAATCAGCCAAGTGCAAATCTCGTTCCAACATGTGATTCGCAAAACGCTGAGTGATGGTTGCATGTTTTTCCTTTTCTATTTCACGAGCAGTCAGATTACTGAAGAATCTTCGTTCCATCAAGATGGACTGACGCTTCAATTTTCGAGAGTAAATAATAAGTACCACAACAAAAGCTGTAAAGAACCATAAATAACCTGCAGCTACATTCAATAATTGCGAAACAGGAATCATGACCAATGCCACACATAATATTATACGCAAAATAATCAGTGAAACCAAAGGGCCTCTGTTAAACTTATTATCATGCCATAACTTCAGAAACTCCTCTGATTTGTTTTTCTTCATCATGATAGCTCGAAGCATGGGCGAGATTATTCCTAAAATGATTAGTAAAGATAAGATGTTTCCAAAAACTCCCGGTATGTATGAAACCAATAAAGGAGAAAAATACTGCAACCAAACAAAAATCAAGACAACAGAAACGGATGCATAAGTGGCAACAATACGTAACAAGGATTTTAATAAAACATGCCAGTTACTTACTTGATGAACCGTTGACGAACCGGATGAATAACGAACCATCAGCTGTTGCCATTTCCCGGGTATCAATACTTCTAATTTCTTGTAAACCGGTTCTGCAAAACGTATCATGTAAGGAGTAAAGAACGTCGTCACAACAGAAACAGCAACCACTATCGGATATAAAAAATCATCGGTCACCTTCAATGACAGTCCTAACGAAGCCAAGATAAATGCAAATTCACCAATCTGAGCCAAAGAAAAACCAGACTGAACCGCGATTTTTAATGGCTGACCAGACAATAACACTCCAAATGTTCCGAAACAAATCTGTCCAACCATCACAATAACAGTCAGAAGTAAAATAGGGAACTTGTATTCCCATAATAAGGCCGGATTAATCAACATACCAACCGACACAAAGAATATTGCACCAAACAAATCCTTTACCGGCTTTACCAAACGTTCGATATGTTCTGCCTCTACGGTTTCTGCAAGGATTGATCCCATAATAAAGGCTCCTAAAGCTGAAGAGAACCCTGCTTTGGTGGCAATCAAAACCATAAACAGACATAATCCGATACTTACAACCAATAACGTTTCATCATTCAGATACTTTCGACATTTACTTAAAATGGATGGTATCAGATAAATACCTATAACGAAACAGAATAAAAGGAAGATACTTAGCTTCAGGACACTATTCAGCAGTTCCAGGCCTTCCACCTGCTGACTAACAGCCAATGTAGAAAGAAGAACCATCATCAAGACAGCAAACAAGTCTTCAACAACAAGGATACCTAAAACAACTCCGGCAAAACTCTGATTCCGTAGCCCCATATCATCAAAAGCCTTGAATATAATCGTTGTAGAAGACATGGACAGCATTCCCCCTAAAAACAAAGCATTCATGTGTCCCCATCCTAACGCCAGACCAGTTGCATACCCCACCAGCATCATTCCCCCTACAATTGTAAGAGCTCCCGTTATAGCCGTTCCTCCAACTTTCATTAATTTCTTAAAACTGAAATCCAGTCCTAAAGTAAACAATAGAAAGATCACACCAATATCAGCCCAGACCTTAATACTCTCGGTATCTGTCACAGTAGGTGTGAAATCACAAGCCGGTCCAGCCAATATACCGGCAACAATATATCCTAAAACGACTGGCTGTTTTAACCATTTAAATAAAATGGTTACACAACTGGCACATATCAAGATAACAGCCAAATCGGAAATAAGAGATGATACTTCTGACATTACTTATCACTTTTGTTAGTTGACAAAGTTATGTATTTATTTTATTTTTGTACCTCTAAACAGAGTCCAAAATAATGAAGAAGCATCCTATACAAGTATTAATTGACCAAGGCGAGCATCAACAATTAGACTTCAAGTTTGAAGTAAGTGACAGTAAAAAAATTGCCAGAACACTAAGTGCCTTTGCCAACACTGATGGTGGAAGATTATTAATTGGTGTAAAAGATAACGGAAGCATTTCTGGAGTCAGAAGTGAAGAGGAATATTATATGATTGAAGCTGCTTCCGAAATGTATACGCAACCTCAAGTAGATTTTACAGCTAAAAGATGGGATGTTTATGGAAAAACAGTATTAGAAGTATATATCGCTCCAGGGAACGAACGTCCATATCTTGCACCAGACAAAGATGGAAAATACAAAGCTTACATCCGAGTAGCCGATGAGAATATTCTAGCCAACGAAGTTCTGATGCTCGCATGGAAAAAGAGTCGTTCCACACAAGGCAGTCTGCTTACACTAAACAAACCCATTAAAATATTATTCTCGTATCTGGAAAAACAGAACCAAATAAGTCTTAGTCAGTTCAGTAGAATAGCACATCTTAAAATATATGTAGCGAAACAAATTTTAAGCGATCTGATAAGCATGAATTTACTAGAATACGTCGTTATAGATAAACATATTTTATACCAAATTAAAGAAGGTTATATATTTGACGAGAAAAATTTTAAGCAAGAGATAGTTTAATATAAAAAATAT
>JAHHQS010000121.1 GCA_020026285.1 Parabacteroides sp.
TTTTTCAATCATATCTGTTTTTCAGTGTTTTACAACATACACTTTTTGCAAGATTCCTCCACTTGCGTTTCATTTTCCGATGAAAGCACTGGAATGTGCGTTTTTTTTCTTTAGAAGGCTATTGTCTTTAATCCGCGATCTGTAATTCCGCGATCGCTGCTGAAGCCGGAAAAATGTATCCTGAATCAGAACAACAAAAAATGTCTGACATTTCTGAATAAACGTCAGACATTTTCGGAAAAACTATACATCCTTTTTACCAAAACCTGGCTTCGTTTTTTACGGACACTGGTATTTTCCTTTTTTACCAAAGATTTATACATTCAAATCAATAAACATACAACTTAGACATTTCTTCCCAGGTCATCTTTTCAGCTTTCCCGGTCCAGAAATGGCGGTCTAAATCACAAAAGTCATTATTCTTTTTCATTTCTTCTTTCAAAATTCTTTTATAAGCCATTTTTTTGAAATCATATTTTGCATCCGTTGCCAGATTTACCATCTCATCAGGATCATTCTTCAAATCAAATAACTGTTCTGTTATTACTCCACCAACATTATATATGATGTATTTCCATCCATCCTTCACCAATGCCCTTTGAAAAGAATTGTATGCAAGGAACAAATGATCACGATGTTTATCTGCGCCATCCAAAACCGGTTTTAAAGACTTTCCTGTAACAGATTCTGCTGTTTTTATATCTAACAGATCACAAATGGTCGGGTAAATATCCGACAAATAACAATCGACATTTTTTTTATCACCACCTTGTCTACCCGGTATTATCATTGCCATAGGCACACTTATACTATGCTCATATAAATTCTGCTTTCCAAGCAATCCATGTCGACCAACAGCCAAACCATTATCCGCAGCAAAAATGATAATTGTATTATCCAATTCACCTTTTTCTTCCAATACTTTCATGATCCTTCCAATCTGCACATCAACTTCACTAATCATTCCGTAATAATCAGCCAAATCTTTTTTAATCATTTCTACCGTTCTCGGAAAAGGTAACAACACCTCATCTCGTATTTTCAATTCACCATTATCAAACGGATGTTGTGGCAGATAATTGACGGGTAAATCTATCTCTTTCGGATTATATTTATGCCCATAATCCGGATGCTGATTTCTTGGATCGTGAGGAGAAGTAAAAGCAACAAACGCAAAGAAGGGATTATCACTCTTTTTGCGGTTACTTAAAAAATTGACCGCTGCGTCAGCAAACATTTCAGAAGAAAATTTCTGTCCGATAAAAGGTTCCTTATATGTTCCCGAAGAATCATAATGATGAAGACGCGGGGATACGTGTCCATTCTGACTATATTGATGCATTCCTCCAAAAAAGATATTATCTCCTTTTACAAAAGAACGATTAAAAGCTTTCCGATCAGCATGCCATTTTCCTGTTGCGAACGTTTCATATCCATTCTTACGCAAAAGTTCAGGCAAGGTTACATGTTGTTCAGGAATCACAGCTCCATCACCACTCAGTTCGTACACTCGTCGCCCCGTCATAATCATAGCTCTACTCGGCATAGAAAGAGCTCCCCCTAACGAACCATTTGTATAAGTGTGCATAAAAGATGTACCGCTATTAATAATACGATCGATATTGGGTGATACGACCTGATTATTACCATAAGCATGTATGCACGTTTTCTGCATATCATCAACCAAAATAAACAAAACATTTTTTGCGTTTTTTCCTTTTGCACTGACGGCACAACTTAAAGCAGCCAAAGCCATCACAGAATAAAATCTCTTTCGCATAACTGGTAAAATATAATAAGGTTCAAACATCTATTCCTTTAGATGTTAAAAGTAAACATTTTATTTGTCAACAACGAGTAGTTGATGTGAAATAACAAACATATTTACCCGAAAGAAAAAAAATGCCCGTCATTAAAATAATGACAGGCAAGTTAAGGTTTTAGCGAATAGTTTGTAACTATTCCTTTTACTCATCTAACTAAATAATAACATTTTTCAATTGAAATCTATCAATATTGCATTAAAAAGACAATCCATATCAACAAATCCCTAATAAAAATCTATTATTTTTCCTGTTTTCTCATAAAATTCGGATATAAGTACAACAGAAAACAGATCTGTAAAAAAGAAAAGGGACATTTCTTTTTAGAAAATGTCCCTTTTCTTCGGTCTTATAAACGATGAATTTGTAACAGAAACTTATTTTAAAGTTTTATTAATACCTTCAAGAACAAGCTTTTCCATTATTTTATAACCTTCCATATTAGGATGAACACCATCTTTTGACAAACGTTCCGGCAAACCATCACGTTCATCTTTCATGGCAGAATGATAATCAACATATGTCAAACCGTTTTTATCACAGTATTCCTTAATCCATTTATTTAACTGGATTACTTTACCTGCTGGTTCCAATCCTGGTCTCCAGGAAAAATCAAATGCCGGCATAGTTGAACAGAAAATAACTTTGATATTATTTATTTTTGCCAATTCAGCCATAGAGACCATATTCCCAAAAACATTTTCCAAGGTAATAAAGCCATTATTATAAGCAATATCATTGATTCCTGCCAAAATAACAACAGCTTTAGGTTTCAAATTGATTACATCCTGACGGAAACGAACTAACATTTCAGAAGTTGTCTGTCCACTGATGCCACGATCGATAAAGTTATTCTTGATAAAGAAAGTAGAATCTGCCGGCCACCAGCCATCGGTAATGGAGTTTCCCATGAATACAACATTTGCCGGGACCTTCACTGTTTCGTTTGCCTTTGCATAACGTTTAAAATCAGCCCAATCACCCTTATCTGCCTGGGCAAACAATGTAGTAGTCATAAACAGACAGCCTACTACCATTAAAATCTGCTTTAAATTTTTCATTTTGTTTTTATTTATAGGTTACTATTTCAATATCTTTCTTTTATACCATATTTAAATATACTATACTTTTTAAATATCTGCTTCAAGAAACAAAGTTATTTAAATATTCCTAGTCTTTCAAAATAAAAGCCTTGTTGAATGAATTATTTTTTTCAACAAGGCTCTTAAAATTCAAACAAATCTTTCAAATACTTATTCCACCACAGGTTTCTTTTCCAAGGTTCCTCCCATATTATATTTCTGATTATTCGGCAATCCCTTGATGCCAACACCTTCCTTCATCAGGGATTTCAGATCATTCAGATGAGAACGATAGATTTCTCTCGGATTGACCTGATATTTCTTACATAATGAAGCCGCCATTCCTACAACCTCACCCATTATACCGGTAGTTCGCATGACACGAACTGTTCCCAATGCGACATGAGTAACACTGATATTTCGACCTGCCATAAACAGATTGTCTATATTTCGGGAATAAAGACAACGATAAGGAACTGGATAGGGATAAATTGCTGTATGTTTGGCAATGGACTTGAATTCCCTGCCCGGGAAATTTGCAGTATTCTTTGGGTCTGGATAATGCAGATCGATGGTCCATGTAGTTGCACCGGTTCCGTCCTCATGAACGACATGTCTTGTCAGATCATCCTCCTTCAGAATATAATCGCCCATCAGACGACGGGATTCACGTTTTCCTCCGATATAGGCAACCCAAGCCAACTTTCGATTCTTATAAACATCGTTTTCTTTCAGCTTGTTCTTCAGACAACTCCAGTTGGAATAAACAACCAGCAGACCATAATCGCGAATTCGTTCAAAATCCTTTATCTGATCATAATTCATGCCGGTCTCCCACGTCCATTCGCCCATAGTGACCTTCTCACAGTTCTTTTCATTGAAATCAAGACCATATTCAAAACGAGGGAATGAAGAAGCCTTCTTCACATCATTCGAATACCATTGAACAGATGTACCCATAGTCATCTTATCAGCCTTTTCTGGAGCCGTACTTTCGTTGAATTCATCACGGCTTTCACGACCCATTTTATAATCAGCTCCTGCCAGATAACCAATTGTACCATCACCTGTACAATCCGAAAACAGAGGTGCTTCGAATTTCTTTTCCTCTCCGGTTTCGATATGCTTGGCCATCACGGAAACAATACGATTTCCTTCTTTTTCAACAGCCATGGCACGATAATTGGCAAACAAGGTTACATTCTTCTCCTTCAACAGCCAGTCCATCTTCTTCTGATCCTCGTAATTCTCAGCCGGCTTCGCATTTCCACCGTGAACCGGACCAAACTCTTTCTGAAGATTGCCTAATTCCTTATAAACACCTGACTCTATCCGTCCGCCAAGATGGACACGAATCTCGGAACTGTTATTTCCTCCAATAACCGGACGGTCATTGATCAAGGCAACTTTACAACCCAGACGAGCCGCTGATACGGCAGCGCTCATTCCTGCTATACCTGCACCTACAACAACCAGATCATACTTTCCGGCAAATGCTGGTTCATCCGGTAACCTCAACTGTTTTCTTCGAAATGTTTCCAGTGAAGCGACATCTGAAGGAGGCAGATTTCCTTCTTTCTGTGTAAAATAGATGGCATCACAACGACCATTGAAACCCGTCAGATCATGAAGACGCAATTCAGTCTTCAATTCTTTGACGGATACTTTTCCCGCAGCCTGCCACATCCAGGAATTACCTTCTGTTCCCAATGGAGAAACCAGTCTTTTATTACCCACATACAAAGTAAACTTTCCAGGACCTTCTCCCTGATGCCAGGGCGAAGTCCAGTTATAGGTCCGCACATAAACATAATAGGTTCCCTTTTCAGGAAATGTTACTTCTGTACGGGCATCTTCAACAGGTTCGCCCATTCCATGCGCCATGAGATAGGATGACCCCATCAGATCCATAAACTGCTGGTCTACAACCCATCCTCCTTTATGCTGAAAGCTTTCGGCCTCAACAAATAACTCAGAAGCTGAGAGATGAAATCCTATTGATAAGAATAATATCGAGAATAAATACTTTAAATTCATATGCATTTATTTTAATCTTAATTATTTTCTTTAGAGAAACCTAATGTGCCAACCCCTTTTTCCATTAAACTTTTTAACTCTGATAGATATTTTTCATATACGCCACGAGGTGTCGTTTTTTTATTCTTACAAATAGAAGCCGCCATACCGACAACTTCCCCCATCATACCACCGGTTCGCATAACACGAATTGTACCCAAAGCAACATGGGTTACACTTATATTACGCCCAGCCATAAATAAATTATCCACATTTCTTGAATATAAACATCTATAAGGTACAGCATAAGGTTTTATATCCTGAACATCACAATAAGTCAAGAAAGGATCTTCTTCCATTCCATCTATATTTTTAGGATAATGTAAATCAACTCCCCAAGTAGTGGTAAAAGATGCATCATTATATTCAACCTGATTCAAAATATCTTGTTCCTTCAAAACCACATCACCCAACAATCTACGTGATTCACGTTTTCCACCAATATAGGCAACCCATGCCAGTTTCTTATCAGCATATTCTTCTTTGAATTTCTGACTGTTTTTAAGATAACTCCAGTTACCGAAAACTGCACGTAAAGCATAATCCCGAATTTCTTCTATTTGAGTTATCTGATTCTTATTCAAACCGGTTTCCCAATTCCAATCTCCATGTATTAACGGTATACAAGTCTTATCATCAAATTGCACCCCCCAATCACAAATCGGAAAATCAGACGTATAATCCAATTTATCAGCATACCATTGTACAGAAGTTCCCATCACTAAAGAATCGGCTTTAAGCGGAGCTCTTGGTTCATCCGTTTCTTCCTTACTTTCACGTCCCATTCTAAAATCAGCTCCTGCCAGATAACCTACATCACCATCACCAGTACAATCAGAAAACAAATCACCAGTAAATCGATATTCTTTACCAGTTTCAATATTTTTTCCTATAACAGCTATAATATTCGATCCTTTTTTTTCAACATCTACAACCTGAGTATTCAGATACAGATCAATATTATCATGCTGTTGTATCAAACAAAGTTTCTTTTCATCCGCATAATTAGTCTTCGGGCCAGCATTATGAATTTTTTTCTCAGGATTATTCTTTATAATATTTAAAATCTCTCGACTTCTTTCTGTATTAGGATTCCGTTTCGCTTCCCACAAAGTCCAATGCCCTACACCACCCAGTTCATCCATCAGATTTCCTAAATTTGGATACGGCTTCTGTAGAATTAATCCAGAAAGTCCGACTCGCACTTCAGAACTATTATTACCTCCAAGTACCGGACGATTCTGAATCAATGCCACTTTACATCCTAATCGGGCAGCACTAACTGCAGCACAACAACCTGCGATACCACCACCAACAACTACCAAATCATATTTGCCAACTTCCTCTGGAACATTAATACCTAATTTTTCCTTTCTGAAAACAGATAAAACCTTTGAATCATTAACAGGTTCTTTCTCTGTCAAATTGGACGTAAAATAAATAGCATCACAACGCCCATTAAAACCAGTCAAGTCTTTCAGTTCGATTTTATTCAATCCTGAATTCAACTGAACAATACCACCATCCTGCCAATGCCATTCAGCTTTTTCAGTACCAAAAAGAATTTTCAAACATTCACCATTCAATACTATTTGAAAACGACCAGGACTACCTTCTTTATTCCATGTTTTCACCCAATCTCGTGTACGAACCCACAGATGGTATTTTCCTGTATAATTCACATCAAAAGTAGTTGTTGCATTTTCCACAGGTATACCTAAGCCATGAGCTAACAAGTATGGAGATCCCATCTGATTCATAGACTGATTATCTAAAACCCAACCACCTTTATTAGTGAAATTTTCTGCTTCCAAAAATATACTACAATCTTTTTCTCTACATGAAAAAGAACTAAGTAATACAACTAATAAAAATAAATATCTTTTCATAACATTTCTTTGTAAAAAAATCCCATAAAAGGCCATGAAACAAACAGGAATACTTCTATGGGATTTTTTACGATAAGCTTATTATTAATAACCAGGATTTTGCTTCATATTCGGATTAATCTGAATTTCTGTAGTAGGTATCGGCCATAAATATTGACGGTCATCCCATTTTCGAGAAATTACTACAGCTATTTTTCCTGTAGCTTCCATTTTTGAAAAATCAGCGATACCATTTTCATCAATATCTGGAGCAAAAGGCCAAAACCAATCACCTGTATTAACTACTTTCTCTATCAATAACGTAGAAGGATAAAGCATCATATATACTTTCTTGTTCATCGCTGTTCCCATTAATCTCCAACGAATAAGATCCATATATCTAAGACCTTCAAAAGCAAATTCCATTCTTCTTTCCATTCGTAATTGTTTACGTAAATAATTCTGATCAGTCTTTTTAAACGATGGATATTTATCTACGGCTGCTTTATCAACTCCATAAGCTCTAGCTCTAACCTCATTCATTGCATCAAGAACAGATTGATCTATCTGATTTAATTCAATTTTAGCTTCCGCATAAATTAATAATACATCTGCATATCTGATGATTATTTTATCTGGATCAATCGTATAACCATTCTGCATAGCACTTTCATCAATGCCTTTCTTTCTTAACAAGCCATTATAGGATGCATATTGAGCATTCGCACGAGTATCATTGTTCTTTATCATTTTACCCGTAACAAAATTCTTGACCTCTAAAGCCTGAGGATGAGGGTTAAATTCAATACCCATGAAACTTTCACCAAAAGGAATAATAGTCATTCCACATCTAGGATCACGATTTTTAAATGGATCATGAGGATCAAATAATGGAGATTCATCTATAGGAAGACCATCCGTACAGACATAAGAAGCAAATAAATCCCATGTAGGATCTGGTGTTGCCCAACCTCCATGATTACGAGGTAATGGTCCTCTTGAAGATATAACTGACTTATATTCGATAGATCTCGGTATTATAAAAATAGACTCACAAGAATTCTTTGTCTTTGGTAAAAATAAATCCCCATAATTAGGATATAACTTATAAATACCTAAATCAATTACAGCTTTGGCGGCTTCAGCAGCAATATTCCAATCTGACATATACAAAGCGAAACGAGCTTTTAATGCCAATGCAGCACCTTTAGTAGCTCTCTGGACCCCAGAACAAGTTGTCGGTAGGGCTTTTATTGCTTCATCATATTCCTTGTAAACAAAATCTTTAATAGTAGCCAAATCTGTACGTCCCATCTTCAAACCTTCATCAATTGAGATTTCATCCTTAACAAATGGAACATCTCCAAACTTTGCAGCCAACTTCGCATAGGCACTAGCTCGATGAAAATGAGCCTCCGCTACCAATGTTGCAATCTTTGTTTCAGCTGCACCATTATCAATTGCTCGCTGAGCCTTTAATATAATACTATTGGCACGAGCTATAGCCTTATATTGATTGGCCCATAAATTTTTCACTGTACCATCCTGACCATTCAATGTAGCATTTTGAAAAGCATTTAATGATTCTCGATATGCATTATCTCCACTCCAATCTGTAGAATTTATACCGCTGTTATCTTCAGGCCAAAAAGGATCTTTATACAAATCATTCACAGCCATTTCTATTTCCTTTTCACTTGAATACCATGTTTCTGTAGAACCATTAGCCAACGGATTTAAATCCAAATCATGGCAACTGATATAAAGCAAAATAAACACTAAAGACATTAATATATTTTTCAGTTTCATAATAATCTTGATTTTAGAAATTAACAGACACACCTAATAATACAGACATTGTTATAGGATAACCCGTTGCATTTACTTCCGGATCCCAACCTTTTGGATATTTACTCAAACAGAACAAATCATTTGCTGCTATATAAAATCGAACAGAATTCATACTTACCTTCTTAGTCCATGAAACCGGAAGAGTATATCCAACCGTCAGATTTTTCATACGTAAATAACGACCATTAAACATCCAATAATCAGACATTTCTATGTTGGATGAAAAATTATTTCGCGTTAAACGAGGGTATTTTACATCCATATTTTCTTCCGGACTATTATTATAACTCCAACTATCATTGACTATAAGTTCCGGAATACCACCCCAATTATTATATAATGGTTCAACCACTCTTCGCTGAATTCTCACATTCTGACTTCCTACACCCTGAAACATCATAGACAAATCAAATCCCTTATAAGCCGCAGAAAAGTTAACACCAAACATATATCGAGGTAAAGATCCTCCCAACAAGACCTTATCATATTCTGAAGAGATTCGGCCATCAGGAACACCATCCGGCCCTGAAATATCTTTATATTTTACATCTCCTACTTTTGTATTTTTATTAAGTAAAGGAGAATTATCTATTTCTTCCTGTGTCTGAAACAAACCATCGCTTACGTATCCATACCATTCATCAAATTGACTTCCTTCCATCTTTACTTTTTCTCCCAAAAATTCGGTACCACCCAAATTACCCATTTTTGAAACAAAATCCGATAAATTTGCAGAGATAGAATAACTGAAATCACTAACCTGATCTCTCCATTTAAATTCCAAATCATAACCTGTTGTTGACATAGTACCTGAATTTACACTAGGATTATCATAACCAATAAATTTCGGTATTTCCAAATTTAATAACATATCACGAGTTTTTTTCTTATAGAAGTCTCCAGAAAAACTTAATCTTCCTTCAAAGAAACTTGCATCCAAACCGATATCCCAAGTTTCAGTAGTTTCCCAGGAAATATCTTTAACCGCATAAGCATATTGAGCTACTGAAGATAAAGAATTTACATCATTCCCCTTATAAAACAGAGATGAACCAAAATTTAAAGCAGCCTGATATGGATAATAACTACCTATCCTTTCATTTCCCAAAGTACCCCATGAACCTCTTACTTTCAAAGAAGAAAACCAGTCCATATTTAACTTTTTCCAAAAGCTTTCTTCACTGATTAACCAACCAGCAGAAAAAGAAGGGAAATTTGCCCACCTGTTATCCGAGGCAAAACGTGATGATCCATCTCGTCGGAAATTAACTTGAAATAAATAACGACTATCAAAATTATATGTTACACGACCAAATATAGAACGATAGGCATATTCATACGCATTTCCACTATTATCTCTCAAAATCTCCGGACCAATATCCAAATAAGGAAAATTATCTAATTCATATTGATCTCTTGAAGCACTCAAATTCTCCCAAAAAGCATAAAAATCTTCATAACCAATCATTGCTGATAAATTATGTTTGTCAAAAGATTTATTATAATTAGCAAAAAATTGAGTTGTTACATCATAATTGTCATTCCTACTTTCCGTTAATTTTGTAGTGTAAAACCCTCCCATATATCCTCTGATTGTATTAGGATCGTTTGCATAGGTAAAAGGTACCTGTTTACGGAAATTCTTTCCTTTACTAAAATTATAATTAGGAGCGACAACGGCTGAAATAACCAATCCATCAATAGGTTTGATATCAATAGCAGCCTTTCCTCCGATTCTATTATGCCAGCTAGTATTCAAACCTCCATCATGTAATATAGCCATCGGGTTATTTCCATCTTTAACATCTCCCCAATTTCCATTCTGCCACTTAACAGCATAAATAGGAGGAAGAGCTCTATATTCCAAATTCATTGGATTCGTCAGAGGATTTTCTGATTTGGATCTTTTAAAATTAACATCCAAATGTGCTTCTATATATTTATTGATAAAAAAATCATTATTGACTCTAATCATAAATCGTTCATAATTTTTGTTGACATACAATCCATCAGTCTTATCAAAACGGAAAGATGCCTTTGTACGAACTTTCTTACTTCCCCCTGACAAATTAATAGAATGAGTTTGTCTTGGAGCAGATCCCTTTAACAAGACCTCCTGCCAATCCACATTCGGATATTTATCAGGATCTGTCTGATTATATTTCAACCAATTATTTATTTGATCTTCTGTATAAGTCTGATTCCATCCTCCATCAGGATTATCATTATAACGTAATTCGTTTGTTAATCGCAAATAATCCTGTACTCCCACATAATCGGGCAATACAGTTGGCATTTCCCAACCATACTCAAAATTATAATTCAAGGCTAAATCATTATCTTTTGCACGCTTAGTCGTAATAACGATAACACCTGCTGCAGCTCGTGAACCATAAATGGAAGCGGAAGCGGCATCTTTCAAAACAGACATACTTTCAACATCTTCAGGATTTACCTGATTAATATCACCTGGGACACCATCAACTATTACTAATGGACTAGAATCACTGATAGTAGTTATACCACGCACCTTAATAGAAGCTGTTGCTCCAGGAGCATTATTATCCCTCGTCACCATAACACCTGATGTGGCACCTTGTAATGCTGTTGATAACTGGGTTGTTTTACGATTCGCCAAATCTGCACCTTTAACAGATGCTACAGCTCCGGTTAAGTCTTTTTTCTTCATAGTTCCATATCCAACGACCACTAATTCATCTAGGGCTTCTATATCTTCCTTCAATGTAATAGCTAAAGACTTTTGATTTTCAACCTTTATCGCATAATCTGTAAAACCGATATAAGAAACGACCAAAGTAGATCCTTTAGGAACCTCTAGTGAAAAAATTCCATCCATGTCAGTAATAGTTCCTGTAGTTGTTCCTTTCACAATTACATTAGCACCTACAACAGGATTACCTTCTGTATCAAAGACTGTTCCTTTAATAACATTACTTTGTTGTACTGAATTTGCAAATAAATTTTGAACATCTTGTTTTCTGCTCAAAACAATCTGTTTGTCAGCTATTTTATAAACGACATCTGTTCCTGCAAAAATTTGTTGTAAAACAACATCAATATTACCTGAATTTACATCTACAGATATTTTCCGGTCAACATCAATCAATTTACTATTATACAAAAAATAGAATTCAGACTTTGATTCTATTTCATCTAATACTTGTTCAACGGTGGCATTATTCATCTCCAATGAAATACGAGCCGACTGTGAATAAACAGTTTCAGCACTTGCCTGAAACAAAAAACCTGCTAATAAAACAGATGTTATCCGCATACGCATTGGAATTTTGGGGAATAAGTCATAAGTAGACTTAAGGCCTTTGACTGTTAATAATTTATTCATACTTTTGTACTTAATAATTAGGTTAAACACTTAATTTTTCATGGCTTTTGAGAGGTGAGATGTTCAGAAGCCTATTTTTTAATTTTGTAAAAGGGAATGTATCCTATGGATATATTCTCTTTTC
>JAHHQS010000122.1 GCA_020026285.1 Parabacteroides sp.
CGATGTATTCTTTTTGCAAAAAGCTTTGACATTTTCCGAAAAATCTTTGACCTTTTTGAGAGGAAGTCTTTGTAAAAGAAAAATATGCAGTTTTCAGTCTGTTTCAATGTTTAAACAACGTAGGATAAAGAGGCCGTTTCGATAATAATACATGAAGGTTTTGATGTGTTATGGGGATTTTGTACTAAATTTGTTATACCATTAAATATCATGAAAAAAGTATAGTCATAAAAACGGTAGGATTATGAAAAATAAACAAATTTTCCAGATATGTTCGCTTTGCGTAGCTTTACTTCCTGGTAAATTTCTTGCAGCAGAACAGCAGAAGACTCCGAATATAATTTTTTTCTTGACCGACGATCAGCGGTGGGATGCTATGGGGTATGCAGGGAATACGATTATTCAAACTCCCGAAATGGATAGATTGGCAAGAGAGGGTGTATTCTTTAGAAATGCTTTTTCTTCTACACCTATCAGCGCAGCCAGTCGTGCTTCTATTTTGACAGGAGTATATGAACGTACTCATGGATATACATTCGGTGTTGGCCCTCTGAGAGAGGAGTTTGCTGAAACCTCTTATCCTGTTCAGTTAAGAAAACAAGGATATTACACAGGTTTCTTTGGAAAATTTGGTGTCAATTATAAAAAGATGAAAAGCCTGTTTGATGAGGCAGACAGTTACGACAGGCGTGACGAATTCCCTGATAAACGGGGATATTTCTATAAAACTATCGATGGTGATACCGTACATTTAACACAATATGCCGGTTATCAGGCTCGAAAATTTATAGAAAATGCACCCAAAGACAAGCCTTTCTGTTTGTCCGTCAGTTTTAGTGCTCCACATGCGCATGATTCAGCAAAGGAACAGTATTTTTGGCAGGAAAAATCGAATGATCGCTATAAAGATGTTGTAATTCCTGATCCTCTACTGAAGGAAGATCATTATTTCATGGATCAGCCTCGAGGTGTACAGGAAGGATTCAATAGAGTTCGCTGGTGGTGGCGTTATGATACTCCGGAGAAATATCAGCATAGTGTGAAGGGTTATTATCGAATGATTTCGGAAATAGATGATGAAATAGGAATGATACGAAATTTGCTGGAAGAAAAAGATCTGGCAGATAATACAGTTATTATATTTCTGGGCGATAACGGATTATTCCTTGGCGAGCGTCAGATGGCAGGTAAATGGCTGATGTATGAACCATCCATTCATGTTCCATTGATTGTTTACGATCCGCGAAGTCCACGACATCAGGATGTAGAGGATATGGTTTTGAATATCGATGTGCCTCGTACGATATTGGATTATGCTAACGCCGATGTTCCGGAAAAATACCAGGGAAGGAGTCTTCGGGCATATGCAGAAGATAGAAAGGGGATAAAGGCTAGAGAATCTATTCTTATAGAACATTTATGGAAGAAAAAGGAAATACCTTCAAGTGAAGGAATAAGGACTGCAAAGTGGAAATATTTTCGTTATCGTTTCTTGGATGTTCCAGAAGAGTTATATGATTTGGAATTGGATCCGATGGAAACACGAAATTTGGCTAAGGAAGAAAGTTATAAGTCCGTTTTGGAGTCAATGCGTACCTTATGTAATCAGAAAATAGAGGAAGTAAGGAAAAAATAGCGACGATATTGTATAGCTTACGTTAATTGATGTTCTATTTCGTAATAAAAACAGGTAAATTTCTTTTATTTGTTTTGAAAAATCGACATAAATATAACAATTTAAAAGAAATAGTGTATAATTGCTTGCTAAAACAAATAAATAGTGTAAATTTGCTGAGCCTAATAAATAGTGATACAAAATGAAAAATAATAAGATTATAGGATCGAAGATCCAGCATATACGTGAATCTAAACAACTTTCGGTTGAAGAAGTTGCAGAAAGGGCTGGATTAAGTGTGGAACAAATTCAGAGAATTGAAGACAATGTGGATTTTCCATCATTGGCTCCATTGATTAAGATAGCTAGAGTTTTGGGCGTTCGTTTAGGAACTTTTCTAGATGACCAATCAGAATTAGGACCTGTTGTTTGTCGTAAAGGTGATATCGTTGATGATGGTATTGGTTTTACAAATAATAATATAGAAGGTCGCAAGCACATGGCTTACCATGCATTATCTCAGGATAAATCAGGCCGGCACATGGAGCCATTTATGATTGATGTTGCCCCAACACACGAGAATACGACATTTACACCTTCTTCTCATGAAGGAGAAGAATTTATATATGTTCTGGAGGGTAAACTGGAAATCGATTACGGAAAGAATACTTATTATTTGGAAGCAGGAGATAGTATTTATTATGATTCAATTGTTTCTCACCATGTACATGCTGCTGGAAATTCTTCTGCTCGCATTCTAGGTGTTATTTATACTCCATATTAATTTTCGGCATTATGTTACAATTACAGGAAAAGACATTAGGTCAATGGCTGGAATATTGGGCCGAAAAGACTCCGGATAAGGAATATATTGTATATTCCGATCGTGATCTTCGTTTTACTTGGAAAGAGTTCAATGAACGTGTTGATCACATGGCAAAAGGGATGCTTTCAATTGGTATTGAACATGGAACTCATGTTGGTATCTGGGCGACAAATGTACCAGACTGGTTAACTTTTCTTTATGCAGCGGCCAAGATTGGCGCTGTGGCGGTAACCATCAATACTAACTATAAGCAAAATGAGCTGGAATATCTGGTTGAAAATGCGGATATCCATACCATGTGTATTACAGATGGTGTTTTTGACGGAAGTTATATCGATATGGTATATACCATGCTGCCAGAGTTAAGAGAATCTCAGCGTGGATATATGAAGAGTGAGAGATTCCCGAAAATGAAGAATGTTGTTTACATTGGCCAGGAAAAGTTTCGTGGAATGTATAACACACCGGAATTGTTATTGTTGGGCGAAAACATAAGTGATGATTGTTTGCAAGAAGCCAAATCCAAGGTCTCTTGTCATGATGTAGTGAATATGCAATATACTTCGGGTACAACGGGATTTCCGAAAGGTGTTATGCTTACTCATTATAACATCACTAACAATGGTTTCCTGACAGGTGAACACATGAAATTTACTTCGGCCGATAAGCTTTGTTGTTGTGTACCTTTGTTCCATTGTTTTGGCGTTGTATTGGCTACCATGAATATATTGACTCATGGAGGAACACAGGTCATGGTTGAAAAGTTTGATCCGTTAGTGGTTCTTGCTTCTATACACAAGGAACGTTGTACCGCTCTTTATGGAGTTCCTACTATGTTTATTGCCGAATTGAATCATCCTATGTTCAATATGTTCGATTTGACTTCGTTGCGTACAGGCATTATGGCAGGTTCTCTTTGTCCGATTGAATTGATGAAACAGGTTGAGGAAAAAATGTATATGCGAGTTACCAGTGTATATGGATTAACTGAAGCTTCTCCAGGTATGACACATACTCGTATTGAAGATCCTGCAGAATTACGTTATACCACAGTTGGTCGTGATTTTGAATTTACTGAAGTAAAAGTTCTTGATCCGGAAACAGGTGAAGAGTGCCCGGTTGGTGTACAAGGAGAAATGTGTAACCGCGGATATAACACGATGAAAGGATATTATAATAATCCGGAGGCTACAGCTGAAGTGATTGATGAAAAAGGTTTCCTTCATAGTGGCGATTTGGGAGTAAAAGACGAGAATGGTTATTATCGAATCACGGGACGTATTAAAGATATGATTATTCGTGGTGGTGAAAATATCTATCCTCGTGAGTTGGAGGAATTTTTATATCATTTGGACGGTGTTAAAGATGTTCAGGTGGCAGCTGTTCCTTCCAAAAAGTATGGTGAACAAGTTGGGGCGTTTATTATTCTTCATGAAGGAGTAAGTATGACTGAAGAAGTTGTCAAGGATTTTTGTCGTGGCAAAATTGCTCGTCATAAGATTCCAAAGTATATTTTCTTTATTGATGAGTTCCCAATGACAGGAAGTGGAAAAATCCAGAAATTTAAATTGAAAGAATTGTCTCTCAAATTATTAGCAGAACGAGGAATAGAACCGGTATAAAAGATTATAAAGAAAGCGGATAAATAATTTATTAAAAAGTTTATATGAAAAAATTTTCTGTTTTATTATTGGCAGTGTCTAGTACCTGCCAATTTTCTTGTAAAGACGTTTCTGTTGAAGAAAGTCGTGTTGTAAAAGAGGATTATACAAAGTATGTTGATACTCGTATTGGTACGGAACATAATGGTAAAGATTGCGGTAAGACGTTTGTAGGAGCAGGTTATCCTTTTGGTTTGATGCAAATGACTCCCGATTTGAATACTCCTCATAAAGGTATAGCAGTTAATCAGATTTCGGGAGCAGGATGTAATGTGTTGGGTAATTTCCCGGTAAGACCTTTTAGTGGGAAAATGGTGGAATCTCCAGCTTCTATGGACGATTTCCCTTTGTATGACAAAGTTAATAGTAGTACTGCCGGATACTTATCTATTAATTATGAAGATATTTTAGCTGAATCAACTGTTTCTAAGAGAAGTGGTATGATTCGTGTAACTTATGGTTCTGAAACTAAAGATGGAACTGTGGCTATTGGTAGTGGAGTAAATTCTACATTTATTACTAATTCGTTAGTATCTATTACTTCTCCAACTACATGCGAAGGATATGCTTATGGAGGAGAATTTTGTGGTGAGAAAGCTGCTTATACGGTTTATTTTGCTGCTGAATTTAATCGTCCGGCAACAGTTACCGGTACATGGAATGGTGATTTGTTTGTAGAAAATCGTAACAAGATTGGTGGAAACAATTGTGGTGCATACTTCACTTTTGATGTGTCTTCTGATAAAAAGGTTGAGTATAAGGTTGCCATTTCTTATGTCTCAGTTGAAAATGCCAAAGAAAATTTGAAGGCCGATAATCAGAATCGTTCTTTTGATCAGGTAAAAGCTGAAACGAACAAGGTCTGGAATGAATATCTTGGAAAGATAGAAGTGGAAGATAAAGCTGAAGATCTAAAGAAACAATTCTATACTCATTGGTACCATACTTTACTTCATCCGAATATTTTTGATGATGTGAATGGTGAATATATGGGGGCCGATTATCAGGTTCATAAAGTGGAACAAGGACATAATGCCTATACTACTTATAGTGCATGGGATACTTATCGTACACAATGTCAGATTGTAGCCATGTTCTTCCCTGAAGAGGCTTCAGATATGATGCAGTCTTGTGTGAATTTCGCTGATCAGGCCGGAGGCTATGGACGTTGGGTCTTGGCGAATGTAGAATCAGGAATTATGCACGGTGATCCTATTCCTATTCTTATTTCGAATAGTTATGCTTATGGAGCTAAGAACTTTGATACTAAAAAAGCCTTTGAACATATGAAGAGAGGAGCTTGCGTTCCAAAGACTTATTCTCAATTTATAGAAGTTCGTCCGGGATTGGATGTTTATTTGGAAAAAGGTATTGAAAATGCATCTCTTTGTTTGGAATATACTTCTTCTGATTTTGCTATTGGTCAGTATGCTTTACAGGCAATGAATGATAAAAAAGAAGCTGATTACTTTATTAACCGATCTAAAAACTGGAAAAATTTATTCGATCCTTCAACTAACTGGTTACGTTCTCGTGAAAATGATGATATGAGCTGGAAGGATGTTGATGCCGATTGGAGAGAGGCTACAAAAGTAAATTATTTCTGGATGGTTCCTTATGATTTGACCACATTGATTGATACTATTGGTGGTAAGTCTGTTGCTTCTGCTCGTTTGGATACATTGTTCGTTAAACTGGATGCAGGATATGATGAAAAATTCTATGCTGCAGGAAATGAACCGGACTTCCAGGTTCCATGGATTTATAACTGGACTGATCAGCCTTATAAAACTTCTGAAGTTATCAAACGTATTTTGAAAGAAGTTTATAATTCTAGTCCAAGTGGATTGCCTGGAAATGACGATTGTGGTTCAATGGGTGCTTGGTTCGTTTATTCTTGTGTCGGATTGTATCCGATGGTTCCAGGTGTTGGCGGATTCAGTATTAATGCTCCTCAGTTTGACTCTGTTAAGATGCATTTCCCTAAAGGCGTATTAACAATCAAACGTGACAAGGATGCCACTTATATTCAGGATGCTACTCTTAACGGAAAGAAATGTGATACATGGATTGACTGGAGTGCTATTGAGAATGGTGGCGAGATTGTTTATAAACTATCAAATGAACCAAACAAACAATGGGGAATCAAATAATAATCAATCATAAAATGAGAAAAAATTTAGGTTTATTTTTATTGACTATAGCTTGTGCCTGTCAATATTCCTGTAAGGAGAAAATTGCCGAAGAAAATAGTTCGAAGGAAGATTATACAAAATATGTAGACACCCGAATGGGTACAGAATACAATTCGAAAGATTCTGGTAAAACATTTGTAGGAGCTGCTTATCCATTTGGTATGTTGCAGATGACTCCTGAATTTAATGCTCCATGTAAAGGTATTGCGGTAAATCAGGTTTCTGGAGCAGGTTGTGGAATGTATGGAAATTTCCCTGTTCGTCCAATAGATGGACGAATGGTGGAATCTCCTAATGATATGACTAAGTTCCCTCTTTATGATACAATAAATGTTTCTACTGCAGGATATTTATCTGTTAATTATGATGATATTCTAGCTGAAGTAACTACTTCGAAACGTAGCGGAATGATCCGAATGACTTATGGAAAAGATACAAAGGAAGGTTCGGTTGCTATTGGAAGTGGAGTGAATTCTACTTTTATGTTTAATTCTTTTGTTACGGTTACTTCTCCAACTACATGTGAAGGTTATGCTTATGGAAGTGATTTCTGTGGAAATAAGGCTGCCTACAGTGTTTATTTCGCTGCTGAATTTAATCGTCCTGCAACAATTACAGGTACTTGGTTAGGTGATCAGGTTGTAGATAATCGTAATAAGATTGGTGGTATCAATTGTGGTGCTTATTTTACTTTTGATGTATCTTCTGATAAGAATGTAGAATACAAGGTCGCTATTTCTTATATTTCTATAGATAATGCGAAAGAAAATCTGAAACAGGATTATAAAGGACGTTCATTTGATCAGATGCATGCTGATACTAAAAAGGTTTGGAATGACTATTTGGGTAAAATAGAAGTGGAAGATCAGTCTGAAGATTTAAAGAAACAATTCTATACACATTGGTATCATACTTTGATCCATCCAAATATTTTTGATGATGTGAATGGTGAGTATATGGGTGCTGATTATAAGGTGCATAAATTGGAGCCGGGAAGAAATGCCTATACTACTTATAGTGCATGGGATACTTATCGTACACAATGTCAGATTGTAGCCATGCTTTTCCCGAAAGAAGCTTCAGACATGATGCAGTCTTGTGTTGATTTTGCTAGCCAATCAGGTGGATATGGTCGTTGGGTGTTGGCTAACGTCGAATCGGGAGTAATGCATGGTGATCCTATTCCTATTATTATTTCGAATAGTTATGCTTATGGTGCACGAGATTTTGATACTAAGACAGCATTCAAACATATGAAGACAGGAGCTTGTGTTCCTAAGACTTATTCTCAATTGACGGAAGTACGTCCGGGATTGGATGTTTATCTGGAGAAAGGAATCGAGAATGCGTCTCTTTGTTTGGAATATACATCAGCCGATTATGCTATCGGCCAGTATGCTTTACAGGCAATGAATGATAAGAAAGAAGCAGCATATTTTATCAATCGTTCTAACAACTGGAAGAATCTTTATGATCCTTCAACCAATTGGTTGCGCTCTCGTGATAACAACGATATGAGCTGGAAAGATGTTAATGCTGATTGGAGAGAGGGTACAAAAGTGAATTATTTCTGGATGGTACCATATGATTTGACCACATTGATCGATACTATTGGTGGTAAGTCTGTTGCTTCTGCTCGTTTGGATTCTCTGTTTGTAAAATTGGATGCCGGATTTGATGATCAATATTTTGCAGCAGGAAATGAACCAGACTTCCAGGTTCCATGGATTTATAACTGGACAGATCAACCATACAAGTCTTCTGCTATTGTTAAGCGAATCTTGAAAGAAATGTATAACTCTAGTCCAAGTGGTTTGCCGGGAAATGATGATTGTGGATCAATGGGTGCTTGGTTTATCTATTCTTGTGCCGGATTATATCCAATGGTTCCAGGTGTTGCCGGTTTCTCTCTGAGTGCTCCACAATTGAATAGCATTAAATTCAATTTACCGAAGGGAGTATTAACAATCAAACGAGACAAAGATGCTACTTATATTCAGGATGCAACTCTTAATGGTAAGAAATGTGATACATGGATTGATTGGAGTGAAATTGAAAATGGAGGAGTAATTGAATATAAATTATCCAACGAACCCAATAAACAATGGGGTATCAAATAATCATTATCTTTATTTGATAGAATCATAAAATAAATATAGCCGGTTATCAATAATTTAGAAAATTGATAACCGGCTTTGTTTTTGGAATCATCGATTCCTGCATTTATTCTGTTCTAGAAGTATCGGAATCATCAATCCTTCTTCTAAGAATTTTCTATTAATATTATATCCTTGTTATAATTGACAGAAGAATGAAACAAGAAAAGGAACACTGAAGTCTACTAAAATACCATGAAATATAGAAACAAAGACTAAGTCTTTTCCAGAGTATTTAGTAATGATAGGGAGTGTTGTATCCATGGTAGTTGCACCACCGGCACAGATAGGAGCAAGTCTGCCGAAGTATTTTACAAAAATCGGAGCACCTAATAGGGCGAATATTTCTCGTATAATATTTGCCATCAAAGCAATTGTTCCTAGTTCGGATGCAAGTTGAACTCCTATTGATGGCTCTTTCAATTGGGTAATTAGGATAGATGAAAGTGAATAATAGGCGAATCCACTTCCAATAGCTAAACAGTCGAATACGCTCCATTTGGTAATAAGCAAACTTATTAAAGCAGCAAATATCAGTGATCCTGTAATTGTTGCCAATGGTACTAATAATAGTTTCGGACGGATACTACATAAGATCTCTTTCAGTTTTTTGTCACATCCAATACTTAGTCCAACTTGAAACATTAATAGATATAATACGTACATGGATAAGTCGGAACTCATTATCCATTCAGGTAATACACCGGCCCAGCCTAATAAACATCCCAGGGCGAAAAATCCGACAACAATTAAACTACTAATCATCTTTGTCCTCCTTTCTTGTTAAAAAAGAAATGGTAAACAATTTTAGCCATAAGAATACTCCCAAATGTAGTTGCTATAGCAATTAATAATGCTTGAAGTCCAAGAGTACTTAGATTATTAATGATCTGAGGATTACTCCCGACAGATGTCCCTAATAAAAATAAAAGGGCAAAAATAGTGTAGGAGATAGGCTTGTTTATCTTCTGTAAAATCTCAATATTTTTTAATAAGTAACCGATAGCAATACCGGTAAACATAATTCCGATGACGATGAACATGATGGATTTTGTATTAGTGAGTTACAAAGGTAGAAATAATAAACATATCATAAAATTGTAGGTCTTTTTTCTATTGATATTATGTGTAAGTTCATAAAAATGTGTATGTTTGTTACATTTAGTTGGTCATTTATACTAAATCTATAATAATAGTGAAAAAGAATCTATTCTTAATTTTTGTTGCTTCGCTAGGTTTGGCAACAGGTTGTAAAGAGGAAACGTCTACTCGTCCATTAGTAAATGAAATTCAGTACGTTGATCCTTTTATTGGAACAGGTTTCCATGGACATACATTTCCTGGAGCAACGCGTCCTTATGCTATGGTTCAGTTAAGTCCTGATACCCATATTATGGGTTGGGATGCAAGTAGTGGTTATCATTATGATGATTCTCAGATTTATGGTTTCAGTCATACACATTTGTCCGGTACAGGTATTGGTGATTTAGGTGATATTTTATTACTTCCTTTCAGTGGAGGTGATTCTATTAAGCCGGTTGCTACTTTCAAGAAAGAAACAGAAAAGGCTGCTCCGGGATATTATTCAGTTCGTTTGGATAATTTTGGTGTAAATGTGGAACTGACTTCCACCGAAAGAGTCGGATTTCATCGTTATACTTTTGATAATCCAAAGGATCGTAGAGTAATGCTTGATCTTGGTCATGTGCTTCAACCTAACTGGGGGCATAAATTGATAGGTAACGATTATCAGATTGTAAACGATTCAACTGTAGCAGGAACATTTAAGACTCAAGGTTGGGCTCATTATCATTCAGTGTCATATTGTATTACATTCTCTGAACCAATTGAGTTAGGATATCAATATATTGATGGAAAACTTCGTTCCGATTCATTGTTTATCCGTTTACATACAGATAAGGATTTGAAATTTCATTATCGATTCAAGGAATCTGATAATCCTTTGTTAGTAAAAGTTGCGTTATCTCCAGTAGATGTAGCTGGTGCAGCCAAGAATTTGGAATCTGAATTACCGGGTTGGAACTTTGATAAAATTCGTGCAGAATCGGAAGATATATGGAATAAGGCATTAAATGCAATTCAGATTGAGACAAAGGATCCGATGTTGAAGAAGATATTTTATACCGCCTTATATCATTCAATGATTGCTCCATTTGCTTATCAGGATGTTGATGGACGTTATTTAGGAATGGATAAGAAAGTACATACAGCATCAACTGGATATATGAATTATTCAGTATTCTCATTATGGGATACATTTCGTGCTTTGCATCCATTGATAACTATTATCAATCCTTCAAAAGCTTCAGCTATGGGAGAATCTTTAATTCAAGGTTATTTGGAAGGGACAATTCTTCCTAAATGGCCTTTGGCTTCCAGTTATACAGGTTGTATGGTTGGTTATCCTGCAGTTTCAGTACTTGCTGATTTGGTATCTAAAGATTTAGCAAAAGGAGATTTGAATCTTTGGACGGAAGCAGGAGTCCGTTCTTCTGTTTATCGAGCTGATTTGGCTGAGAAATTCAAGGGTACTCGTGAATTAGATCTGATAACTAAACATATCT
This sequence comes from Parabacteroides sp., assembly GCA_020026285.1. The sequence goes on from JAHHQS010000122.1 coordinate 11,039, forward strand.
ATTATAAAGATAAATATGGATATGTCCCTGCTGATTCTATTCCTGAATCGGTTTCGTGGGGAATGGAAATGGCTTATTTTGATTGGTGTATTGCTCAGATAGCCAGAAAATCCGGAAATCAGAAAATAGCTGATGAATATATGCAAAAATCGGAATATTATAAACGTTATTTGGATCCGGAAACGAAATTTATGCGTGGTATTATGGGAAACGGTTCTTTTAGAACTCCTTTTAATCCTCGTTACTCTTCTCATATGAAGAGTGATTATACTGAAGGAAATGCTTTTCAATGGAGTTTCTTTGCACCTCATGATATGGATAATTTTATTCAGGAAATAGGTGGAGCTAAAGTATTGGAAGCTCGTTTGGATACTTTATTTACCACTTCTTCTCAGATTGACGGGGCGGAAGCTTCTGGCGATATTACCGGATTGATTGGTCAATATGCTCATGGGAATGAACCGAGTCATCATATGGCTTATTTGTATAATTGGACAAAATCTCCATGGAAAGGAGCAGAGCGTCTGGATTATATCATGCGTAATTTCTATACTGACAAACCTGATGGTATTATTGGTAATGAAGATTGCGGACAAATGTCTGCCTGGTATGTAATGAGTGCAATGGGATTTTATCAAGTTTGTCCAGGAATACCTGTTTACACTATAGGTCGTCCAATGATGGATAAAGTTTCTATTCCTGTTGAAGGGGGTATATTCGAAATATTAGTGAAGAATAATTCTCCAGAAAATAAATATGTGAAAGAGATCAAGTTGAATGGCCAGATTCTCGATTCGTTGTTCTTTACACATTCAGATATTGTAAAAGGAGGAAAATTGGAAATAGAGATGACTTCGGTTCATCCTTAAGATTTATAATATATGATGTCGGAAACAAATGTTCCGACATCAGTTAAATTTGAAATATTCCTAATTTCCGCAAATCATCTTGACTCTCGTGTTATAAATGGATATTTT
>JAHHQS010000123.1 GCA_020026285.1 Parabacteroides sp.
AAATCTCAATTAGTAATTAATCAAAAACTGTAAACCATTTCCAGTAAAGGTCAAACGTCCAATGTTTTTGGAAAAAGCTCAAAGCTTTTTGGAAAAAGGATGTATCCTTTTTGAAGAAAGGTAGAATGCTTTTTCTGTGAATATTGGATGTTTTTTTTGTCGTTTGATTATTCTGAAACATATAGTAGGGAATGAATCTGTAAATATTTTCCGTTTGGCTCATTTTATACAGAAAGGTCTGAAAATGAAAAAAGGTTGTCTCTCGACAACCCAATCTCGATTGTAACCTTAAATTTAATATCATGAAAAACACGATGCAAATATAAACGCTTTATGTTATAAAACATAGTTTAAGGATGTAAAATGTGTTAGATTTGTAAAGTTTAACAGAAATGGCTATGACGACTTATATGAAAATCAGGAATCTTATATTAGGGGCTGCCGTGGGACTGGTTTTGGCTTGCTCTTCTCAAAAGGAACAGGATTTTCTTCCTTCATGGAATGAAACACCTGTTAAACAGCGGCTGATGAATTTTATAAATGTTGATGTCGATAAAATCCCGGTAGAGGATCGTATTGCCGTTTTCGACATGGATGGAACAATTATCAGTGAGCGCCCTTTTGGTATTGAGACGGTTGTCTCGATACATCGTCTGTTAGATATGGGTGCAAGAGATTCTTCTGTTCGTGAGTGGGTGGAATATCAATACGCCAAGAAATTATCCGTTAATCCGCGTGATACTTCAGTCTTAAATCATTGTTATGTCAATGGGGAGAATATAATGGCCAACATTATAATGAAACCTTTTGATGGTGTGGATAGTGAGGAATATATCGAATATGCTCATAATTGTCTGAATTCAGCCGTGAATGCCGACTATAATTTGAAATATGCAGATATGTTTTATCAGCCGATGTTGGAACTGTTGGACGTATTAAAAGAAAAGCAATTTCAAATTTATATTGTTTCTGCTTCTATGCAAGGAATTGTATGGAGTATTTGTCCTCAAGGTATAGGTTTGGATCGACAGCATCTGATAGGAATACGTCATCCAAAGGAGGTCTCTTTTTCGAAAGATGGTAAAATCTCATATATTGTAAAGTGGGGGATGATGGATCCTGTAAATAATTATAAGGGTAAAGCGATTAATATTTATAATCAGATAGGAAAGATTCCTGTCATGGCAGTAGGAAATACCTATTCGGATTTTGGTATGTTTCACATGGCTTCTTGCAGTAAATATCCGAATCTTTCTTTAATGCTGAATCATGATGATGCCGAACGGGAATATGTCTATTCTCCAACACATGGACAGAAAATGAATTGGCAAGATTCGCTTCGTCTGAATAATTGGCTCCAGGCAGATATGTCCAAGGAGTTCAAGATTGTATGGAAGAAAAAATAAGGGCTTTTAGATATAGAAAGTAAAGAGATTAAGAAGGTACCACAGACTAGAGATGAGGTGCGAGATATACAATAGAAAATAATAAAGTAATACAGCATGAAGAATAGATTTAAAACATTGCTTTTAATTCTGCCATTTATTGGCTGGAGTTGTTCTGAACCTGTCACTGAAAAGACTATAGAACAAAATTATACCCGGTATGTAGATACACATATCGGAACCGGTGGTCACGGACATGTTTTTGTGGGTGCAAATGTGCCTTGGGGATTTGTACAACTTGGCCCGACAAGTATTCCTCAGAAATGGGACTGGACTTCCGGTTATCATTGTACTGATTCAACGGTCATAGGTTTTTCACATACTCATTTGAGTGGAACCGGAATAGGTGATCTGTTTGATATAACAGTAATGCCTGTAACAGGAAAAGTAACTTATGCCCGTGGTGTGGAAGAGGATCCGGATTCAGGTTTGTGGTCGTATGCTGACCGTACAACCGAAGTTAGCAAACCAGGATACTATGCCGTTCATTTAAATCGTTATGATGTGGATGTAGAGTTGACAAGTACCAAGCGTGTCGGTTTTCATAAATATACTTTCCAGAATCCGAAAGATGCCGCTATTGTATTCGATTTGGAAAATGGAGGATGTTGGGATAAGGCAACGGAAGCTTATATTTCACGAGTCAATGAAACAACGATTGAAGGTTATCGTTATTCTAAAGGTTGGGCTTCTGATCAGCGTATCTTCTTTGTTGCAGAGTTCTCTCAACCAATCACTGCTTTAGATGTAATAGCCGATGATAAATCTGTCGTAGATAAAAATACAGGAAAGAAAGTTTACGCCCGTGCTTCAGTAAAAGCTGAAAAACAAAAGCCTGTTTACCTGAAAGTGGCTCTTTCTCCGACTTCTATAGCTAATGCCAAAATGAATATGAAAGCAGAATTGGCAGGCTGGAATTTTGAAGAAACTGTGGCTCTGGCTGATCAGGCATGGAATGAATCATTACAGAAAGTGAAGATTGAAGCAAGTGATGCCCGGACTCAAACGATTTTCTATACAGCTTTATATCATACGATGATTGCTCCTTCTGAATTTTGTGATGTAAATGGTGATTATTATGGGGCTGACCATCAGATGCATAAGGGAGAAGGATTTATCAATCATACAACTTTGTCTTGTTGGGATACTTATCGGTCTGCTCATCCGTTAATGTCATTGATTCATCCGGACAAGATGCCGGATATGATGCAGACCTTCCTGCATATTTTCAAGCATCAGGGGAAACTTCCAGTGTGGCATCTGATGGGTTGCGAAACAGACTGTATGGTTGGTAATCCGGGGATAAGTATTGTTGCCGACGGTTTGGTTAAAGGATATATCAAAGATGAGGAAGCAGCTTTTGAAGCCTTGAAAAAATCTGCCATGCTTGATGAAAGAGGTATGGAGTATCGTAAGGAATATGGTTTTATTCCATATGATAAAATGAAGGAATCGGTCGCTTATGATATGGAGTATGCCATTGCTGACTGGGCTGTAGCTCAGGCTGCCAAGAAATTGGGTAAAACAGAAGACTATCAATATTTCAGCAAACGTAGTCGTTCTTATCAGAATTTCTTCGACAAGGAATCCGGATTTATGCGTGGACGTGGAACAGATGGCAAATTCCATGAACCTTTTGATCCTTTTGCTTCATCACATCGTGATGACGATTATTGTGAAGGTAATGCATGGCAATATACCTTCCTTGTTCCTCAGGATTTTGAAGGTTTGGTTCAATGTTTTGGCTCGAAAGAAAATCTAGTAGCTAAACTGGATCAGTTGTTTACTGCCGAAAGCAAACTGATAGGTAATAGTTCTCCAGATATTTCCGGATTGATTGGTCAGTATGCACACGGAAATGAACCAAGTCATCATATTATTTATTTCTATACGATGGCTGGAAAACCGGAAAAGGCGGCAGACCGTGTTCGTCAGGTTTTGAATACGATGTATAGTGATCAGCCGGATGGATTATCCGGAAACGAAGATGTGGGTGCCATGTCATCATGGTATATTCTTTCTTCATTAGGTTTCTATCAGGTAGAACCGGCAGGAGGAAGATATATCTTTGGTTCACCTAATATTGATAAAGCCACATTGAAAGTTCGTGATGGTGAATTTACAATCATTGCACATAATAATTCTGTGGCTAACAAGTATATTCAGGAAGTGAAATTAAATGGAAAGCCTCATCAGAAGGAATGGATCGATTTTGAGGATATAGCTAAAGGAGGAACATTGGAATTTGTAATGGGAGATAAACCCAAGTGCTGGTTTTGAATGAATTCTGTTTGTTCTGAATTTATGCAAGTTTTTCATTAAATTTATGTATGTTTGTCTGTCAATTAAAAAATCAAAATATCATGGCAAAAACAAAAGAACAATTATTGGCAATTCTTAGCCAGTTCGAATTAGAAGATAAAGTCGTATCTGCAGAACCATTTGGTAATGGACATATCAACGATACTTTGAAGGTTACAACAGATAAAGGTGAAGTTAAATATGTTTTGCAGCGTATTAATCATTTGATCTTTACAAATGTGGAAATGTTACAGAATAATATTCATATTGTAACATCTCATATCCGTAAAAAACTCGAAGCTAGAGGAGAAACTGATATCGATCGCAAGGTCTTGAATTTTCTGCCTGCTAAAGATGGTAAATATTATTATTTTGATGGCGACAGCTATTGGAGAGTTTGCTTGTTTATCCCATCAAGCAAGAGTTATGAAGAGGTTACTCCTGAATTGTCTTACGAGGCAGGAAAGGCTTTCGGTGATTTCCAGACAATGCTTTCTGATATTCCTGAAGGGACTTTGGGTGAAACTATTCCTAATTTCCATAATATGGAATTCCGTTTGCAACAGTTCCGTGAAGCAGTTGAAGCAAACGTTGCCGGACGTCTGGATGAAGTGAAGGATCTGGTAGAAGAAATCGAAAAACGTGCGGATGCCATGTGTATTCAGGAACGTTTGTACAGAGAAGGTAAATTAAAGAAACGTACTAATCATTGTGATACAAAGGTTAACAATATGATGTTTGATGCAAAAACTAATAAAGTTTTGTGCGTTATCGATTTGGATACAGTGATGCCTGGTTTCGTTTTGTCTGATATTGGAGACTTCATCCGTACAGCAGGTAATACTGGTGCCGAAGATGATGAAAATCTGGATAATGTGAATGTGAATATGCCTATCTTCGAAGCTTATACTCGAGGTTATATGGAAAAGGCAAAAGCATTCCTTACTCCTACAGAAATAAAATTATTGCCTTATGGCGGTCGTTTGTTGACATATATGCAGACTGTTCGTTTCTTGACAGACTATTTGAATGGTGATACTTATTATAAGATTCATTGTCCTAAACATAATTTAATTCGTACAAAAGCTCAGTTTAAATTATTGCAGAGTCTTGAAGCACATGCTGAAGAAATGGATAGTTTCATGAATCAGTGGTTATAAATAAAAGTTGGTGAGCTAAAAACAAAACGTAAGAGATGAGTGATAGTCAGCCAAAACATAAAATCTCACCGGTTGCGTGGGTGCCAACTGTTTATTTTGCCATGGGAATGCCGTTTGTGGTGTTAAACATGGTGACTGCTCTGATGTTTAAAGGTCTTGGCATTTCAGATGCCAAGATTGCTTTTTGGACATCGGTTATTATGTTCCCTTGGACTATCAAGCCCTTGTGGAGTCCATTTCTTGAAATGTTCAAAACAAAGAAGTTCTTTGTTGTTCTGACGCAGTTCTGTTCTGGTATTTTCTTTGGATTGGTTGCTTTGTCATTACAGCTACCAGATTTTTTTGCCATATCAATAGCTTTATTGGCTGTAATTGCCTTTAGTGGTGCGACACATGATGTTGCAACCGATGGTGTTTATATGTCGGTTCTTGACAAGGGGGATCAGGCTAAATATATTGGCTGGCAGGGAGCATTCTATAATGTAGCAAAACTGGCAGCAACAGGAGGTTTGGTCTTCTTTGCCGGTTATTTGATTGAACATGTAGGTGTGGTGAATGCCTGGATGACAATCATGGGTTGTTGTGGTGCCATGATGTTATTGCTGGGTCTTTATCATTGGAAGATGTTGCCAAGTGATAAAGAAACATCTGAAAATTCGGTAACTTCCATATCTGATACATGGATTGCTTTGAAAGAGGTCATTGTAACCTTCTTCCAGAAGAAATATATAGCATGGTATATTTTGTTTATCATTCTTTATCGTTTCGCTGAAGGTCTGGTCTTGAAAATCGTTCCTTTATTTCTGAAAGCTCCTTTAGCTGATGGTGGTTTAGGATTGACCGAGCAGCAGATCGGATTGTATTATGGTTCGTTTGGTGCCGCAGCATTCGTCTTAGGTTCGTTTCTTGCAGGATATTATATATCACATTTCGGATTAAAGAAGACTTTGTTTACACTATGCTGTATCTTTAACTTTCCGTTTGTTGTTTATCCTTTGCTTGCCTTGTATCAGCCAGATTCAGGTTTGTTAATCGGTGGAGCAATTACTATTGAATATTTCGGATATGGATTTGGATTTGTTGGTCTGACATTGTTTATGATGCAACAGGTTGCTCCAGGCAAACATCAGATGGCTCATTATGCCTTTGCTTCTGGAATTATGAATTTAGGGGTAATGATTCCTGGAATGATAAGTGGTTTCTTAAGCGATTGGTTGGGATATGCTTCTTATTTCATTGTAGTTTTGTTAGCAGCTATTCCTGTTCTGATATTAGTTCGTTTCTTGCCTTTCACTTATCCTGACGAAAAGCAGAATGCGTAGATTGTAATAGATCTTACTTGATTATAAAATAAAAAGGTTGAATGAGTTTAAGAACTTCATTCAACCTTTTCTATTTAAAGAACATCTTAGTTAATGAGAAGACAGTTGTATTTTAGCCTTTTTGACGCCAGGAGCAGAAGCTTCGAAAATAATAGTTCCAGCTTCCTCCGATGTTTGTACTATAGCAGTCAATTGTCCGCTGAATAGTTTCATCTGGGGCTCTTGGAAAGATTCCATACTGATACTGTTTCCATTAGCTGCTGCACGGAATGTTCCTGCGCCTTTTACTTTGAATTTAATCTGACGAGTCTCAGTAGGGCAGAAGTTACCATCTTTGTCGACTATTTTAACATTAATGAAAGATAAATCTTTTCCATCAGCTTTAAGTTCTTTTCTATCAGCTGAAAGAACTATGTGATGAGGTTTCCCTGCAGTATGGATTTCTTTTTCTGCTACAGCATTGCCGTTATTATCGTAGGCAACAACTTTTACTGTTCCCGGTTCGTATTTGGTATCCATCCACATCAGGCGATAACGTTTTTGTCTTTCGAAACTTTTTTGTGCAGCTTCTGTATAGCTGCTGTCAATTTTAATACTTAAGTCCTTTGTCTTTTTGCCCTGGCTCTTACCGTTTATGAATAATTCAGCAGAAGGATAATTCGTATAGACAAATATAGGAGTGATTTCACCTTCACGACCTTCCCAATTCCAATGTGGAAGTATGTGTAAAGTCTTGGCTTCTTTGTTCCAATGTGAACGATACAGATAGAAACGATCTTTTGGAATTCCAGCCAGGTCTATGATACCAAATAAAGAACTGTGGCTTGGCCAATTGGTGTAATAAGGAGTCGGTTCACCTAAATAGTCAAATCCGGTCCAGACAAATTCGCCGATACAATAAGGCAAATCTTCATGCTGAATGAAATCATCTTCCGGTAAATTAGACCATCCACAGTGTTCTACATCGTAGGAAGAACTTTGGTGATCATCGTAAACTGCCATTGCCTTTCTTTCTACCGGGAACTTATAAATTCCACGGGAACTGACTGTTGATGCAGTCTCGCTTCCTAAAATAATCTGCTGGGGTAATTTCTTGTAGTTGACTTGGTAACGGAATGGGCGGTAGTTGAATCCGGGAATATCCATGACTGCAGCAAAGTTATTATTAACTACTGCATCTGGAGCATCCATTCCCTGAGTAACAGGACGAGTAGGATCTTCCTGATGGCAGAGATTCTGTAGGCGTTTAGCTATTTTGCAATCTCCCTCTATCCATTGGTTCGGAACTTCATTGCCAATACACCACATAACCACACTAGGGTTGTTCCGGTAATTATGAATCAGGTTCGTTAAATCTTTTTCAACCCATTCGTCAAATAATGTATTGTAACCGGCTTTACATTTAGTCTTGTTCCATTCGTCAAAACTTTCAGCCATAACCATAATTCCCATTTCATCGCAAGCGCGGATTAATTCTGGAGCTGGCATATTATGAGAAGTTCGTATAGCATTACATCCCATATCCTTCAATATTCGGATTTGTCGGCGGATGGCTGCATCATTTACAGCTGCTCCCAATGGACCTAAATCATGATGATTACAAACGCCTTTGAATACGGTCCTTTTACCATTAACAAAAAATCCCTTATCTGGTATGATTTCAATTGATCGGATACCAAATCGGGTTGAATATTCATCCTTTAACTCCTGATCGTTTGCGTATAAATATGAAACGGCTGTATATAATACCGGATTATCACTTGACCATAGTTCCGGATTGTTTACAATAAAATCTTGACTAACTTTTCCTTTGTTGTAACTAAGGTTGGTTAAATCCTGAGTCTTTTCGATAACATTGTTACCTTGGGCATTCTTGATGATTGTTTTAATGGAATATTGTTTAGGATCGGTGCCTTCCGGAAGATTAACTTTTGTTTCTACTTTAACGGTTGCAAATTTTTCATTTACTTCCGGGGTTGTTATATAAGTACCCCAAACAGGAATATATGCATCTTCTGTTACGAATATATGGACATTACGATATATTCCGGCACCAGGATACCAGCGGGCAGATTCCGGATAATTTTCCAGACGGACAGCAATTGTATTTTTTTCATTCGCTTTTAGATAGGAAGAAATATCAAACCAAAAGGAATTATATCCATAAGGCCAATAACCAACTTTCTGACCGTTAATATAAACGTTGGCATGACTCATTGCTCCATCAAAAAGTATAAAAGCTTTTTTCCCTTTTTGAAACTGAGGAATCTCTAATGTGTTTCGATACCAGCCAACTCCAACAAAAGGAAGTCCGCCGGTTCTTCCGGCATGTTCCATGGCCTGTTTCTGACCATCTTGTGTTATGGCCACATTTTGCTTATCATTATGGATACTGAATGGACCATAAATAGCCCAATCGTGGGGAACTGTTACCGATTGCCATTGACTGTCGTCGAACGTTGGTTGAATAAACTCGGTGTTATCGTCGCGAGTGAATTTCCAACCTTTATCAAGTAAGAGTTCCGATCTTACTTGAGCAGAGATGTTGAATATAAATCCAACAAAAGCTATAAAAGATAGCATACAAATTCTTTTCATAAATATTGGAATTTGAGATGTTAATTTATAAGATTTGTCTATGCTACAAATATACTGTATCTTTGCAGATTTTCAATAGAAAAAGAATGGACGAGGCGTCCGTTAGTTAATAAATTTTTGTTTTATGTTGTTACAATTATTTTTTGTTCTCTTAGCCATTGTGATAGGAGCACGTATCGGTGGTATTGGATTAGGAGTAATGGGAGGTATAGGTCTAGCTATCTTGACTTTCTTTTTTGATCTGGCTCCAACAGCTCCACCAATCGATGTGATGTTAATGATTGTTGCTGTTATTACAGCGGCAAGTTGTATGCAAGCTGCCGGAGGGTTGGACTTGATGGTAAAATGGGCTGAGAAACTATTACGAAAGAATCCGCACCAAATAACTATATTGAGCCCTTTGGTGACATATTTCTTTACTTTTTTAGCGGGTACAGGTCATGTGGCATATTCTGTCCTTCCTGTAATTGCAGAAGTGGCACGTGAAACCAAGATTCGTCCGGAGCGTCCTTTGGCTATAGCCGTTATAGCATCACAGCAAGCCATTACAGCTAGTCCGATTTCAGCAGCTACTGTAGCTTTGTTAAGTCTTTTGGCCGGTTATGACATTACTTTAATGGATATATTATTGATTTCTGTACCATGTACATTACTGGGCGTTTTAGCTGGAGCTCTATATTCTTTGAAAGTCGGTAAGGAACTTGAAGATGATCCGGAATATCAGAGAAGATTGGCTTTAGGGGAGATGAATAATTCGCATTACGAAGCCGCTAAAGTTCTTAATTCGAAGAAGGCTGCTTTGTCTGTTATTATATTTTTATCGGCAACGTTTGGTATTGTTTTATTTGGCTCTATAGAGAGTTTGAGACCTCAATTCGAATTGTCTACAGGCAGGGTAAACATGAATATGGCTCATATTATTGAAATCTTAATGCTTTCTGCTGCGGCATTAATTCTTTTATTAACCAAAACTGATGGAATGAAAGCAGCTCAGGGCTCTGTCTTTTCCGCAGGAATGCAGGCTGTTGTGGCAATCTTTGGTATTGCATGGATGGGAGATACTTTTATTGCAGGCAATATGACTGAATTGAAAGAGGGGATTGTTGATATTGTAACACAGATGCCGTGGTTGTTTGGTTTGGCTTTGTTTGTTATGTCAATATTGCTATTTAGTCAGGCAGCAACAATTAGGGCATTACTTCCTTTAGGTATAGCATTGGGTATTTCTCCTTATATGTTGATAGCACTGTTCCCGACAGTGAATGGTTATTTCTTTATTCCGAATTATCCAACAGTAGTTGCTGCAATAAACTTCGACCAGACAGGTACAACTCATATAGGTAAATATATTTTGAATCATTCATTTATGATGCCTGGTTTAATAGCTACATTTGTATCTGTTTTATTAGGATTATTATTTATTCAGGTATTTTAAAAATAAGATTCATGAGGAAAAAAGTAATCGTTGGAGCCTTTGTAACATTCTTATGTTTAGTTGTTTTTGTAATGGGGATTAGTCTCTATTTTTTAGATTTTGCCTTACGTCCTCAGATAGCGAGTGATGCAGCTAAAAAGGAATTGAATGGAATTTTGGAATCAGATACACCAATGTCGTATTGGGTAGATAGTCTGGTGCAGAATAAGGCGCTCAAAGATACTTTTATTCTAGCTCCAGATGGAGTCCAATTGCATGCTTACTATGCATATTCACCTCAACCAACCCCCAAAACAGCCATTATAATCCATGGATATGGAGGAAATGCGGTTGGTATGTTTAATATAGGGTATATGTTTCATCATGAGCTTCAATATAATATTCTATTACCAGATTTGCGTTATGCCGGCCTTTCGGAAGGTGATGCTGTTCAAATGGGATGGCTGGATAGAAAGGATATTGTTCAGTGGATTCAGGAAGTACCAGCTTTGTTTGGTGATTCTATTCAAATAGCGGTCCAAGGAATCTCTATGGGAGGAGCAACAACAATGATGACTTCTGGAGAACAATTGCCTGAATCAGTCAAATGTTTTATAGAGGATTGTGGCTATACAAGTGTTTGGGATGAGTTTGCAAAAGAATTGAAGGTGAATTTTAATCTCCCTGTTTTCCCTTTATTGCATTTGACGAGTATGATGTGCAAAATTCAGAATGGATGGGGGTTCAAAGAGGCTTCGGCTTTGGAACAGGTGAAGAAATGTAAAAAGCCAATGTTGTTTATTCATGGAAGTGAGGATGAATATGTGCCAACTTGGATGGTATATAAACTATACCAGGTGAAATCAGCTCCAAAAGAATTGTGGATTACACCTGGTGTAGCTCATGGAACATCTTATACTATATATCCTTCTGAATATACGAAAGTTGTGAAAATGTTTACAGATAAGTATATTTTTTAATATGCTTGATTTATTTTCTTACAGTAATATGAAAGCATCCTTGACGACGTTCATGCTTGACATAGCAACGTTCTTCATTCTTTAAATCACGTAAGACCATTGCCAGAACCATTTTTAAATGATCTTTATCAATGTTTAAAGTATCCTTTTCGTCAATTTTAGTGAAACGAACCCACGACAGATCAAATGTGGTTCCGTATTGATGAGTTGAGTTTTTAGATGCATTACGATTTCGTTTGTTTAAGTTCTTTACATCTGTTACGGTACGTGTAACACTGGTTACTTTTACTTTGTAAAGAGGTGCGTTTAGATTACTGAGTGAATCTTGGAAGTTTTTACCGATATTTTCAAGAAGATCTGCTGCATCAGGAATCAAATAAGGGATGGAATGAGTTAATTTTTCGACTTCGTAAAAATCATTAGTTTTGATTTCTTCCATATCATCAATAACTTTCTCCGCTTCTTCTCGAGTTGTTGCAGGAGTGATTCCTATCTTTTTCGCCATTTCCAGCTGAACATCATTCAAATCATTGAAATCTCGATTGTAACTACCATTATACCAGATACGTTTGAGAGGGCCTCGCTCTTCTTTACATGAAGTTGTAGAGATAACAGAACTCAGACCTATAGTAAAAGCTAATAAAAAAGACTTAATAT
>JAHHQS010000124.1 GCA_020026285.1 Parabacteroides sp.
TTTATTTACTGCCAGAGCCGCTTAGGCTGGGCTAATTTTTAACGAACTATTGCTTACTTGTCCGCAAGGAAAAATATTTCTTGAATTATCAAATGGGAAGAGATGATTACGCTCGCGTCATGCGAGTAGATAGAAATCGTTTTGCCCAGATTATACGAGAATATACCGGCGGTAACATGTCGGCTTACATTAATAATCTCCGCTTAGAATATTCGGCGGGGCTGTTAAAGGACAAACGAGAACTACCAATTTCAGAAGTAGCAACCCAAAGTGCTTTTCCTAATATTTCAACCTACTATCGATTATTCAAAGAAAAATATGGAATGAGCCCTGCCGAATACAGGAATCAACAAATATGATTGTTTCTTCGGCCAAAAGATGTAAGATATGGTGGAAAAGACTTATTCCATTTTCAAAAAAACTTATACAATTTTCATTTGAAGCATAGGAACCGTTCCTCTTTAAGGGGGTAGACTGTCTGATTGGACAGTCTACCCCCTTATTATTTTATCATTTTCTAGTAATAGATAATCAATTGTTATATAGCTTATTATGATTATTTAAGAATGATTTTCTGACAATATGAGAATAGAGCTCTATTTATTGAAAACGGTCAAAATTGGAAACATCTTTTCTCAGATTATAATTTTGCAGAGCAGTTCGAAAGATAATGATTAGCTACAGATATGAAGAAAGAACGAACGTTGTCATTGATTGCGACCTTTATAGTTTTTGTCGTTTTTTTTGAAGCGAAAGCCCAACATTTAGGCTTGAAAACGAATTTACTTTATTGGGCAACTACGACTCCAAATTGCGGAATAGAATTGAAGGTCTCCGACCATTATACCTGGTCGGCATCCATAGGATATAATGCTTTCAATTTCCCTAATTCGAACTCTTCACAAGGGCTTAGAAGGAACCCAAAAATCCACCATTGGCTGATGGCTGCAGAAAATAAATATTGGTTCTGTCAGGCCTTCGAACGACATTATATGGGGCTGTCATTAATCGGAGGTAAATACAATGCAGGAGGGATTACCTTTATTCCTTTCATGAAAAATCATCGTTACGAAGGATGGACTTGCGGTACAGGCTTGAATTATGGATACCAGTGGACATTATCATCCCGTTGGGGAATAGATGCCTCTATAGGATTAGGCTATATGTTTATGAAATACAACCAGTATCAAAGCAAGCGTTGTGGGGACCTGGAGAAACGTTCAACATTCCATTATGTAGGAATTACGAAATTATCAGTGTCTTTTACCTATTACATAGATTAAGTAATGAGTATTGCTATAATGAATAAGCACATTTTGCTATACATTCATCTTATCATAATAAGTCTATGGGTGTTAACCTCCTGTAGCTTAGAAGATGAACGGGATCTCTGCTGTAGTAGAAACATAATGCATTATACATTTTTCTACGCAGGAGAAGACAAGTTCAATGAAGTTGTATCAACAATGGAGTACTTTCTTTTTGACGAACATGGCTCTTTTATAAACAAGCTAAATTCGTACAAAAATAATCTGAGTTACGTTTCCCTTGATTCGTTATCACCGGGAAAATATACTTTGATAGGATTAGCCAACAGGGATAACACCATTTCTCTCGAGGAAAAGCCGGAGGCGGGCTTACAACGTTTCAGTCTGACGGTAAGCAAATGGACACAAGGTCAGCAAACATTTGAATCAGCCCCTCCCATATACTGGAGTTCTACTGATTTCGAAATAAAACACGGAGAACAGAATACGTTCAAATCATCTATGAACCACATTCACAGCTCCTTACGTATAAGAATTGAATGGGAGTCAATTCCCCCATTCTCAGACGGATATTATTTTACGCTGACAGGTGTAGGACACAGTGTGGCTATGAATGCTAACGGTGCACAACAATATGACGGGTTCACATTTCCAAAAGTTAAGTACGCAAAAGGTACTGCTTATGTGAAGGCCATCCTGAGACAAATGACATTGGAAGAACGGATTATTTCGTTACGTTATACAAATGACCATATTCCAATTTTCAGGTTATGGCATAAAGATACACCCATTACCCCACCCATTAATCTGAGTAGGGCATTTAAACAATGGAAATGGTTTCCAGATAAAGCAACGATACAAGACTATGGCATCAGAATGCTTATCCGTAGTAATGGAAAAATAGAAGTCCATCAAGAAATGGGAACAAATGTCAACGACTGGATTGACGGAGGAACAATAGGTTTTTAAATTATAATATTTCAATTAAACAGTTAATTTTTAGTTATTACTTATGTTAAATTACAAATCAATGTTCAAAGCATTACTCCTTACAGGAGCAGTTTTCTGCACTTTCTCGTGCAGTAATGACGAATTCCTTGCATCTGATTTTGATGATGAGGAAAGCAAAAAATTTATTTCTTTTGAAATTAACACTCCTACTTCCGATGAGGTTATTTATACCCGCAGTACTCACGAGGAAGCAGAATGGGAAGTGAAGTCATTAAACATGTATATGTTTAAGAAAGGTAACTTAGAAACCCAGACTGACGATAATTATACCCTACTCAAAATAGCGGAAGACATTAGTGCTACATCTAAAGGAAACGGAACCTACTCCTACATCCAAGAAATTTCAGATGAAATGATGGACCAAACCATAAAAATATTGTTTGTGGCAAACGATAAACTTCAGAATGGAATGATTGGTCAAACCACATTAAAAACAATGAAAGAATCATTGGCTCAAGCGCAGTTGACAAACACCGTAAACGCAGATATGTTGGTTGGTAACGGCAAAAAAGGGTTTCCAATGTCCTGTATGGCTCTAAATAATCAAAAAAAGGAAGAGTTCGAAGTGGTAGCTACAGGACTTCAGCTTGAAGCTTCTTTAATACGTACTGTAGCACGTTTGGATATCAAAAATAAAACAACCAACCTCTCTATCACCGGAGTCAAACTAAATCATGCCATTAACAAATCGTACCTTGTAACTCAAAACAAATGGACTGCACCAGCAAATGCAGACCGCATAACCATAACACCAACTTTAAAATGGAAAGAAATATTTAAAGAGGGATATGCTTTTGATGATGCAACTCCAGAAAACAATCATCTGCGCCACGTGCTGTATATGTATGAAGAAGGTCAAACTCAACCAACTCACCCTACCGTAGAGATTTCATACACAGTAGATTTTGGAAATTCATTTACTAAAAATGGTGTTGTAAACGTGGAAATGAAAAGTAAAACGAATTTGAATGCTGAATTCTTCCCTGCCCGTAATACACTATATACTGTGGTATTAGGAGGTGACGAGGAAGGAAACCCTTCTCCTATCGAACCAAATCAAGGGGAACTGAAAGCGAAACTAGAGGTTATAGATTGGGCTACAGGTGAAAGTACTGAAGGTACACTCAGACCAGGAAATGGAGAAGTCGTCGTAACTAAATGATAAAATATTATACCGTTTTACACTATAAATATTCTTAAAATGAAATATATATTAAACTTACTGTCAGTATTATGCCTGGCTATCTGGACCTCTTGTTCAACAAATCACGAACTTGAAGATTTTCCTTATGACGGAGATGCAGCTAAGTCATCTACGATTTCTTTTACTCTCGATGGAAAGAATTGCTCCTTAAAAAGCCGAAGCAGAAAGAATGAAATACAGCATCCCGAAGAAAAGAATATAAACTCGCTCTATGCCGTTATTTTTAAGAGTACATCAAATTCATTTATCCCAGGAGAAACACTGGAAGCAAATACAGACACATTTTATGCTATAGAGGAAGTACGTTCTACAACGGGAGATATTCCTCAAGATGGTGATATTAATTTAATGTTCAGATTAGGAGCTGAAGGAAATTGTGTTGTATCTTTCGTGGCTAATCCTAACGAGGCTTTACTTAATTCGCTACAACAAAATCTAAAGGGAAAAACAGTTGCTGCGTTCAAGGCTATCGTTACAAACGAAAATCCAGACAATGAAAATAAATTGATGGTTAGCGAGAAGTTCCATTCTTTCTCTGTTAAGTTCAACGAGAATGCTGAAATAGTGGAAAGTGTACGAATGAAAAGAGCCATGGCGCGTATTGATGTAAAAAATGCATGTCCTGGTATCACCGTCAATAAAATCGTTTTTAACAACCGAATGGATAAAACTGTTGTGATTGCTGATAGCCCGGAATTTAACGCCGAGTTGATGAGTAATCAAACTGTTTATGAGAACTTAAATCTGGAAGGAAACCAAAACAATCCTTCATTAAAATCGCTATTTAGTTATGAACACTTCGGTAGCGAACAGAGTATTCCATCGTTGGATATCTATTATACTGCAAACAAGGTAAAATATAAGGCTACAGTCGTGTTGAAAAAACAAGATGGCCAACCTATTATGTTGAAACGTAACACGCTCTATGTCGTTAATTTGAAAAATGAAAGCGGCAACATCAACTTCAATATAGAAGTAGCCGATTGGAATAATGGAGAAATATTCGAGATTACTTCTAATGATTTGATAAATGGCATTGTTGCAAATGAGAATAATGACTTATCTGACGTAACTAAAGGTATTTTCATGTTGAAAGATGGAAATCTAATAAGTGCTCAGAAACTAACCGCTAAAGACTATGCTAATGTAATTGGAGTAGTAGTAAGTCTTGATAAAACAAAACTCGGTGCTGCCGCTATTAAATTTCTGGGTGGCATAGACAAAGCACATGGTTTAGTGATGTCATTGAAGAACATCGAAGGTAAACATAAATTCGGTGGATTCGAAATTGAATATTATGGCGACTACAATAAAATCACAGATTTATTATATAAAGACTTTGATGGACTAGCAACTACTGAAACCATACTTAACCATCAACAAAAGAATGATTTTCCAGCCTTCTGCAAATTGGAAGAATTTAGAAAAATCAATCCAACTCCTGATGGTACTACCCAATGGTTCATTGCAGCTGAAGGACAATGGGTTGAAATGTTGGAAAAATTTGGATGTGCCGACTGTAATCAGATAAGAAAAGATAGCGAACAGACATTTTCATCCATTCCTGCTCCTGCTGGTAAAAATGCAATAACAACTATTAATAAGATGCTGAAAGCAATACCATCACAATATAAAGACGAATTTACCATAAACGATCAATTTTGGACATCTTCTGGATGCAGCAATAGGCATCATTCACGTGCTATACACTTTAATGATGGAAAACTGGAAGTAAAAAGAGATAGCCGAAATTACGATTCTAACGTTCGTTGTTTCTTTGCTTTCTAACAAAACCACTTAAATACTCCATAATAAACAAATTCCCTCCTGCTACTTCACACTTTTGTAGCAGGAAGGAATATCTTTCTGAATATCAGATACAAATTCTAACGTCCCTATCAATAAGAAGCACTAGCCTTCAGCCCTTCTTTTTCCAAGAGACATACGATTCGGTCTAGTTCTTCATGCGTTGCCTTTAGCAAAGACTGGTCAGGAGTTTCACGATCGATTGTATAAATCATAACTTGTTTAGGAGCTATTTGTTTGACAACTTCTATCCAAGGTAATACAAACCGATCGGATGTATTATCCACGTCTACTCCTTCATCGGTTTTCCCTTTCAGGAACATGGTCTGAATAATCACTTTTCCCTTAAAACGTTTCAAGTTCTCAATGATTTTATTCACATCATAATGTCCTGTAGGACGGTCCACTAAGTTTATATATGCCGCATCTACCGTATCTAATTTCAAGATATTATTATCGACCTTACATAAAGCCTCAAATACTTCTGGTCTATGAATAAACGTAGAATTACTCAATACACTCACCTTAGCATTAGGAAAATATTTATTTCTCAATGCTATAGTATCCTCAATAATATCCGCAAACTGTGGATGTGATGTTGGTTCACCATTACCTGCAAACGTCAACACGTCAGGCTGGGGACCATTCTCCTGCATATTCTTAAGTCTTGCTTCTAATGCTTCACGAACTTCTTGACGGGTGGGTAATTTCTTTTTAGGACGATGATCCTTATTATAGCCACACTCACAATATATACAGTCGAAGGTACACATTTTACCATCGGAAGGAAGAAGATTCAGACCCAACGAAACTCCTAAACGGCGACTATGAATAGGACCAAAAATAGGAGAAGGATAAATAACTGTCGACATAAACGATATATTAATAAATTACAAAGGCAAATTTACATATATAAATCCAAATTTTTATGTATTCGGTGCAGGATAAGTACTTTTCGATACCCGAATTCTCCCCTATTATGCTCGTCACCACTTCAGTTTTAACTGTATCTGGAGGTCTGTTTTATTAGCTCCCCTGATTTCTTCCATACCCGAACTTATATGGTCACGGTCTAAATAGTGCGTCCACCCCAGTTTTGCCTGTAACATAAACCATTTACCTATGGAATAGCTTGCATTCGTTGCCGCCCTTATACCCTTCCCAAAAAATGAATACATAGAGTATGAATAGAGCAAACCAGGTTCATAAATATAACTTCTTGTATCAAAATTGTCGGTATCAAACCACGCCCCACTCAGAGAGATTTTTAACGGAAACCGTTCTTTCTGCCACTTTCCATTAAAGCCTATCAAATATCCTTTAGCCCGTTCCTGCTGCCAATGATTGGTAAAAATGCCCTCTGCAAAAGTTTTCAATTGTATATTCTTATTGAGCGCATAATTCACCTGATAATGTAAACGCTGCCTGATATAAGGAATAACATATTTCTTTTTTGAAGGCATCGTATAGTTTTGAGCTTTATTTTTATAGCTGTATTTTATAAACATATCTAGTGAATAAGTTGGTGAATAACCAACTTGTAACATTCCTTCCATCCCCATAGTTTTATGTCGGTCTACCCTATACCTACGCCACGGAAAGTAGAAAACATCAAGATAAGTATTTAGTTTTATTTTTCGAAATAAGCTAGTTTCCAACCCTATATAACTTCCTATTTCATTTTGTGTATGCGAATTCTCTCGAAATCCATCAGCATATAAACTTTGATATTTCTTATCATAATACCTGTTGATAAATAAAACTGTTGTATTTGTTTTCGGTGAATAACTTAAAGACTGCATAGCTGCGATATCCCCAGAAGAATCCACAGCTAATTCTCCTGCTAAAATCACTTTACCTAAAAAACATTTTCCATAGAGTCCCGTATTCCAAAATTCACGTCCTCTTGGATAGAAAGTATTGTATGGACGTACATCAGGTTTCAACACCTTGTTGAAATGATTATAAACAGTTGTTAATCCATATTCCACAAACTTACCATTAAAATATATATTACTACCAATCAGATGATTATGTACAGTTTTTTGTTTGCGTAAATCTTTTATCAACCGGTGAAAACCATCAGTTTTAAACGTTTTTATAAACATATTATCCACATTTGCATCTAATCGTCTGAACGAATAAAATAACGAAGCACTCCATCTGCTCGATAGTTTATACGTAGCTGCTACCCCCTGCAAATAATCATTTTCATTGGTAGATGTATATTTTGATATTCCTCGTCCAAAACGATTAATAGAACTAGCAGCAGCAGACTTTCCCATTGAAAAGTCCATATTCATAACCAGTCCGTAACCAAATGATGCCCGATAATTACCTACAGCCAAATTTTTTAACCTCCCTACATCTTGCAGAAAGAAATACCCCGAATAAAAGTCATATCCCTTCTTGTTATTTTTACAAAAGAAACTCTCTCCAGGATCTTTTTCGGCTACTAATCCCCAGTAAATATGCTTTTTATATTGAAACTTATAACGAATATTCTGATAAAGAGGATTTCCAAAATAAACTTTATCTTTCTCTTTATTTTCAGAAGTATATACGTATCCTGCTCTTTGATAAAATGGGATATCAACACGTATTAACAAGTCCTGTTGATTGTACTTTAATAATCTTTTTAACGAAAACCTATTCTCATATATCTTAGCAGGTCCGATATAAATAAAGTCTTCAAGGAACTTGCGTGTCTGATAATCCATTCCTTCTACCCCTAATAACTCATTCTTACTAACCATCGGCCCATATTTATATAAATAGTACAATATATTTTCAATTAGTTTCTCTGAAAGAAAAGGTAATTGCTCCAATTGTTCTTTCGTAATCGTATTTATATTAAAAGGATGATCTGCTAATTCTGCCAAATCATTATATTGATTTTCCCATTGAGACACCGATTGTTCATCTACGTCAGTCCCCTTCCACTCCATCCATGCCGATTGTGAATAACCAGGTATAATAACAGCATAAAACATTGAAATACAGAATAATAATTTATTAAATTGTTTCATATTAACAGACTTTTAAACAGTTAATTTATACTATAATTATGCTTAATTATCTTATGAACCATTATATTTGTTTACATTTGTAGACATGAAAAAGGGATTTCTCATAACATTATTTATATGCTTGTGGTTTCCATTTGTGGCTTACTCACAAGAATATAGTTCTCAAGATAATGCACTTAAAGTACCCGTTACCATATATAACGGAGACTCTATATTATCTATAACGTTGAGAACTGTATATGTGTACCCTAAATTTGTATTTAAAAATAAAAGACAAGAAAGATATTATTGGAAACTGGTCCGAAACGTAAAGAAGACTCTCCCACTAGCTAGAGAAATCAGAAGAGCTGTTATTGAAACTTATGAGTATTTAGAAACTCTACCCGATGAAAAGTCGCGAAACAAACATATCAAAGATGTTGAAAAAGGACTGAAAAAGCAATACACCCCACGAATGAAGAAATTAACATTCTCACAAGGGAAATTACTCATTAAACTGATTGATAGAGAATGCCATCAATCCTCATATCAATTAGTCAAAGCATTTATGGGACCATTCAAGGCAGGCTTTTATCAAACCTTTGCCTCCCTATTCGGTGCCAGCCTTAAAAAAGAATATGATCCAGAAGATGAGGATAAAATGATAGAAAGAATCATCACGCTAGTTGAAAACGGACAACTCTAATTGGTTTCTAATGTGTATAGAAATCACATATAACCATAGTTTATAAGTGAAAACTAACTAAAAATAGCCAATCTAAACAGACTGGCTATCAATAAATTAACAAGTTATTAATAGGTTATTAACCATTATTACGGAATGATATTAACTTATTAGCAAATTCCCAAAGCACAATACCTGTAGTAACAGAAACATTTAGTGAATGCTTAGTACCATATTGTGGAATCTCAATACATCCATCACAACTGTTCACTACATCTTGCTGTACGCCTTTCACCTCGTTACCCATAACAATGGCATACTTCTTACCCTCTTCTAAATGAAGATCTCCTAGCATAGTACTACCTTCACACTGTTCGATAGCTAACACAGTATACCCTTTCTCATGAAGCTCATTTACAGCCTCTTGAGTAGTTTTGGTATATTTCCAATCAACAGTATGTTCAGCTCCCAAAGCTGTTTTATGCATTTCCGCATTGGGAGGAGTAGCCGTAATTCCACATAAATAAATGCAGTTTACTAGGAAAGCATCTGAAGTACGGAAAACAGCACCAATATTGTGCAAACTTCGCACTTCATCCAATACCACAACCAAAGGAAGCTTATCTGCTTCCTTGAATTCGTCTACCGTAAGACGGTTCATCTCTGTTATTTTCAGTTTTCTTAGTTCCGACATAGATACAAATCTTAATTCGTTCACAAAGATAAAAACTATATTCATAACCCTGTTGAAAAAGGTTGAAAAGGTGTAGAAAACCTGAGCATATAAAATGAAAAGTATTTCTTGCTTTATTCATTTTAAAGACTATAGCTATATAGTTATAAACTTACCAAAAAAGTTAGCAAAAACTTTAGTCATCAATTTAAACATAATTTATACGAGAAATGAAGGGTTCATAACAAGAAAGTTTTTAACTTTGCAACATATCAACTAATTGTTGAAAGATGCAGTAAAGTATATAAAATCAATGAGTAAGGATGTTTATTAATAGAGCATATCCTAACCTTTGATAACAATAACTAAAAAAACAATAGATACACTACTTTTTTTACTAACAATATTAACCGGATATTATTAGTATCATAAATTCTTTTTTAAAGAAAGAAATAATCTAATTTTATTATAGATGAAAGAAGAATGGTTGAAAAAGGGTTTCGTAGATGAACCCGTTGACAAAGCTATCGATTTGAAGGCTGAGATTGACAGATTACGTAAGGAAAAGAATGCCGTTATTTTGGGACATTTCTACCAGGCTGACGAAATTCAGGAAATTGCCGACTTTGTGGGCGATAGTTTGGCTTTAGCACAATGGGCTGCAAAAACTGACGCTGAGATTATCGTAATGTGTGGCGTCCATTTTATGGGTGAAACTGCAAAGATTTTATGTCCGAATAAAAAGGTTTTAATCCCAGACTTGAATGCTAGTTGTTCGCTGGCTAATAGTTGTCCTGCCGATAAGTTCGCGTCTTTTGTTAAGGAGCATCCTGATCACACCGTAATTTCTTATGTGAATACGAGTGCTGCAGTTAAAGCTGTAACAGATGTCGTAGTTACTTCTACAAATGCTAAACAAATTGTGGAAAGTTTCCCAGCTGACCAACCATTAATTTTTGGTCCTGATAGAAATTTAGGTAATTATATTAATTCTGTGACAGGAAGAAATATGCTTCTTTGGGATGGTGCTTGTCATGTTCATGAGAAATTTTCTTTAGAAAAAATTCTTAAATTGAAAGAGGAATATCCTGACGCTGCTATTTTGGTTCATCCGGAATGTAAGGGTGCTGTTGCGAAGGTTGCTGATAAAGTTGCTTCTACAGCAGGCTTGTTGAAGTATGCTATTGCTAGCGATAAGAAAAACTTTATTGTGGCTACTGAAAGTGGTATCTTGTTTGAGATGCGCAGAAATTGTCCTGATAAGAATTTTATTCCTGCTCCTCCAGAAGATAGCACTTGTTCATGCAATGAATGTAATTTCATGCGTTTGAATACACTCGAAAAATTGTATAATACATTGAAATATGAGTGGCCTGAAGTGCAGGTAAGTGAAGATATTGCTCGTGATGCTGTGAAGCCTATCAAGAGAATGTTGGATATTTCTGCTAAGTTGGGACTTTAATTATAAAAGTTGAAATTGATAAAAGGGCACGTTTTACCTTATGATTGTGGTAAAACGTGCCCTTGCTGCTTTTTCAGTCTGGTAACTGCTGTTACAATCTTTTTTTTTTACATTTTGCTCTTCACCTCCTTCATGTATATATGAACGGCGCACTTATATCTAATCTATATAGTATATCTAATCAGAAATAAATCGAAATACCAACTTAACATTTACCGTTTCTTCTAATTCTTTTTATCTGCCCACAGAAGTGAGCATATCTACCCACAGAAGTGGGTAGATTGTCGTACGAACGTGAGCCTATCGTTTCACGGCTGTGAAACGATATAAATGATTTGACGAATGACTAATTGTAGCCATTTGGTTGCACTTTTAGGCTGAAAGATGGTTTGATCCTAACCTATTTGTTCGCCGTAACGACCAAACAACCGTATAGGCTGAAGGCCTTGAAGACTAAAAAAGGGTATAACATGTAAAATATATTACTTTACTAGTTGGCAGAGTTAACTATGTGCTAATGTAATTCCGCCAACGGGTTATTATAATATAGTGTCTCTACTACTTTATTTAAAGTAATGGGTATTATATGTCTTTTAGACGTTTTTTTAGAAGAATTATTTATTTCGTAATTAAAATAGGAAAATAGTTGGTTAATTGATAACAAGTACATATCTTTGCAACCGCTTTTCGGAGGAAAGCTGCCTGCATGGTTGAAATGCTGCAC
>JAHHQS010000125.1 GCA_020026285.1 Parabacteroides sp.
TTGCGTCGCTATAAACAAAGAAAGGCGCTGCAAAAAATTTTCTTTTTGTGCGAACAAAAAAAACGGTTTTTAACCGGAAAACAGCTTTTCCCGATGTAATTCGGATGCTGCATCCGGTGAAAAACTGCCCGCAAGAGTAATCCGGCAGCATCCTCTACCCTGTCGCGGTCATTTCCATAGAAAACAGCAGAACACCGGTTTTCCCAGTGATAGCAGCAAAAAAGCCTTGAAACCAATGGCTTCAAGGCTTTTTGTTTGGCAGGGGCAGAAGGATTCGAACCCTCGACACGCGGTTTTGGAGTGGCTGTGGAAAGCGCCGGCAAGGCTTGAGGCTCTAAGGTGCATTGCCTTTTGTGGGTATTTCTTTCGCAGCTGATAACGGACCCAATCGCCACCGTTGGGCAATTTCTGACGGTTACTGCAAAAACGCAAGTGGTCCCACACATTCTTTCAAGACCAGTAACCACTCCCCTATACACTCCGGATTGATGCTTTTTTGATGCTATGTAATAACTGTGCGTGTCTTCGTTTCCAAAGGCACTAATCCATTTGCCACAAACCCTTTTTGCGAACATCCCTTGAAGTTGGCCTATTCTAGGGAAATGTGTATCATTTTTTTGGTTGGATAATTGGACAAAGTAAGTTCAAATGGCTGTGTCTCCAGAAAGTGCCGGTCAAAATCTTTCTGCTCGAAGTCGGTTTCAATCGCAAAAGGAAAGTGAAAATCCATTTGGGTATCGGAGCGAATTCCGAACGAATAGGAACCACCAAGCTGTGGATATAGCAACTCCCATAAAGTGGTATCCACCATCACTCTGAAATCGGGTCCGGCTAACCGCGTATTGAACAGATCTACTCCACCTTCTTCGTTGCCCTCGTTAAAAACGGTTACTTCCAAATCGTATACATAATCGGCCCGGAAAATATCCTCTTGTTTTTCCGGCAAGGTGAGATTCATCTGATCGGCGAATTCCTGATACGCATACAGGGTGGCTTTTTTGACCTGAATGGAATACCCCTCCATATTTTCATCTGCTGCGTGAAAAAATCTTCACCCAACGGTACGGTTTCTCCCATGGAGAAATACTGCTCCTTAGCAAATGGGGTATGGGTATTCAAATAGCCGAAACGCACTGCCCAAGCCGCTATGACCAGCACGCACGCGGCAGCGGCCACCAGCTTTATTTTCATAAATCGGCCTCTTTCCAATACTGTGTATCCCGTTCTGTGGGTGGATGCACTGTACGAAAAAGTTCGTGTAGATGGCAGAATCGTCAGTATAGCCGTACTTGTTGTGTGTGGCGTGGATGAAAACGGCCACAGAGATATTATCGCTGTGGAACCCATGGCTGAGGAATCCAGGAGCTCCTATGGAGTACTGTTTCAAGATTTGAAAGACCGTGGCCTTGCCACGCCTAAGCTAGTTATTTCACACGCTCATTCCGGCTTGGTTGCAGCAATTCAGGAGTCCTTCCCTGGAGCCTCCTGGCAGCGCTGCAAGGTGTATTTCATGCGGAATATCCTAGCCTATGTACCGCAGAAAGAGAAGAAATCCTTTGCTGCTGTGCTCAAGGAGATCTGGCTGGCACCTACCGCAGAGTTGGCCAAAAAGCGGGCTTATGATGTGATGGACGCCTATGCCAAACGCTTTCCAAAGGCGGTTCACTGTCTTGAAAATGGCTTGGAAGATTCTCTAACTTTCTACGCATTTCCCAGACTGGATGCCCGAAAGATCTCATCCTCCAACTTGATTGAGCGCCTAAATCGTGAAATCCGGAGACGCACCAGTGTGGTAGGGATCTTTCCTAACGAGTCGTCCTACGTCCGCCTGGTAACAACGTATCTCATGGAGTATGCAGAGGACTGGTCCGTCTCGAGGGCATACCTCAGCAAAGAATCCATTGAGGCAACGCTGCAGATTGCAGCTTAATCTCATTTTTCAGGAACCCTTTTTGCGAACATCCCTTGACATAGGCGAATTATTCCTAAGGGGAAACGCCTTGTTATGATAACACAGAAGAACCGGATTATCTGGATACGGCAATATTTTCATTCTACTTTCCCTCTTATTCAGGACATATAAAGTGAAGACTGTTTGCTCCAAAACTCATAATACTTTCCTTTTCGTGCTACTAATTCTTCATGAGTTCCAGATTCCACTATTTCTCCATCATGAAAAAACAGTATTAAATCCGAATACAGCACCGATCCCAGTCTATGCGTAATGAATACACTCGTCTTGCCATAAGTAAGTTCGTTAAAGCTCTTATATATCTCCGCTTCTTTAATCGGGTCTATTGCTGAAGTTGGCTCATCCAAAATAAAGATCTCATTTGATGAAAAAATAGCTCTTGCCAATGCAATTTTTTGCCATTCTCCTCCAGATAATTCCACCCCACCGAATTCTTTTGATAGCATCGTTGTTAAATTAATATTTTTATTAAATTTAGCTTTTTCAAGTGCTTCAATAATACCGACTTCATCGTCCTTTTTCTTTACATTTGAAATTGAAACATTAAATCCAAGCGAATCCTTGTATTTGGAATAATCTTGAAATACTGTTGAGAAATTACTCCAAAATGATCTGTAATCAACAAGTTGCAGATGTTTTTTATTATACACAACGTTTCCATTCGATGGATTAAGCAACTTCATCAATAACTTAACAAAAGTCGTTTTACCGCTCCCATTTGCACCCACAATAGCCACATGTTGCCCTTTTTTTATACTTACATTAATGTTTTTAAGTACATACTTCTCCGTTAGTGGATATCTATAATCAACACCATTAAAACGGATTAAAATGTTACCGTAATCTTCATCATTTTGGCAACCTGCGTTAAAACCAGATGATTGTAAATCCATAAATTCATAGAATTCACCCATGTCAAAACTTAATGCATATACCGATCCCAAATTTTTCGACAAATTTATAAATATATAAATCATATTTATAATAGTTGCAAAAACTGCGGCAAGACCACCTAATGTCATCTCTCCTATGATTACTTGATATGATACCATAACTATACAAACCATTAGAATGATACACCTAAATAGTTCCTCAAGCAGTAAAAGAACCGTTTTCTTTCGTTCGACATTTCTTTTTTTCTTAAAAATCTCTGTTGACCTTTTTTCATATTTTTTTTGAAAAAAATCAAACGAATTATTAACAATAATCTCTTTGATTAGAGATTGATCATATTTTGCAGTTTTGTAATATCCAACCTCATTATACGCATCCGTTAAGCTTCTTTCGTTTAATTTGGATATTTTATCTCCAATAATTTTACCAACAATGACAGGAAGTATCGTCAGTAGTGACACTATACAAACCATTGGATGTATTATGTATAGCGAAACGAACAATCCGACCATTTGCACTATTAGCCGAAAAGATTCCAATCCCAACTGATATAATTGTATATAGGTACCGTGATTAAAATTCCACGCTCTCGTTATTTTATTCTGCACATTCGGAACCTCATATAGCTCACAGTCTATTTGCGTTGCCTTTTTATTTACAGCGCCATCAAGGGTTCTCCATGAAGAAAAGTTAATGCTGTCCATAAACTTTGTTGAAAAGAAATAACAAAAATCGAGCACCACTTTCAACCCAATATAAATTAGCAAAAACAAAATCGCTAGTTTTATATCGCCAGAATAGGAAGTAGCAGTATCAATATATTTTTTCCACACCAAAGTGAATATGGGGGATACCGATGACATACCCAACAAGAACAAGGTGTATCCTAAAAAAACGACGAATTGATTCTTTATAACAAATCCCCAAAATTTAATGCATAGCTTAATACTAGGTTTTAAGTTATTATCAGATAATTCCTTCTCAATCTTTGTCGTTGCATCAATCATTACTATTCCCCTTGTAATACAATGATTTTTGTTTATCAAACATTTCCTTAAAAAATCCGTTCTTTTCTACTAACTCTTCAAACGAGCCTTGTTCGACCACACCCCCATCTTTTAACACAATAATTTTATCAACCTTTGTTGTTATTCCTAACCGATGAGTAATGAAAAATCTGACCTTATTTTTTGCAATATTATTAATCCTTGTATATACATCCACTTCTTTTATAGGATCCAACGACGCCGTTGGTTCATCGAAAAAAAATATACTCTTTTCGCCTGTCAACGCTCGCGATATTGATACGTTTTGCCATTGTCCTCCCGACAAATCAACTGCATTACCAAATTCTTTTCCGAGAATTGTATTATATCCATCATGTAAGACTTCTGCTATTTTATCAATCTCAAAACATCTCATTACCGCCAAATTTTGAGATGTAATTATACCTTCATTCATCAAAACGTTTTCTTTTAAACTTAAACTAAATTTTGAATAATCCTGAAAACTAACGCCAAAGATATCACTCCTATCCTCAGGCGATATTGCAGAAAGGTTCACTCCATTAATGAGAATAACACCTTGACTAGGCTGATAAAGACCAATCAGTAATTTCATTAACGTGCTTTTACCAACCCCATTTTCTCCAACAATCGCATATGACTGGCCTAATTCAAACTTTAAATTTATATTCTTTAATACATAATCATCTTGATTTGGATACTTAAAATATAGATTTTTAGTTTCAACCGTAATGCCAGGTTCCTTTTCTACTGTTTTAACGTTACCTATTTCATCTGTAATACTAACGACTTCATTATACGAACAAACACTTGATTTGATATTTACATGCTGCGTAATGACATTTTTTAAACTCTCTAAAATTTTAATCGTTAATATTTGATTAGATATCGAAACGAATACGCCCAATGAAATCTGATTATTGATAAATGAGAATAACACAATCATCAAATTGACAAAAACAACAATGTATTCAGTTTTCAAAACCAACGCGCTCAAAAAACCATACTTAAATTTTACTTTTAAAACAGCCGTATCAATCTCATTTTGTGTTTTTTTCCAATCATCTATCAAGTAATCAGAGCAATTATTAATCCTTATATCTTTTGCATATCCTCTATCATGAAGAATAGATGACTTGTATATCCCTCTCCTTCTATCTGTATTCAAAGATATAATTCGCTTGTATTGTCTATCTGCAATTCTATCAGAGAAATATCCTACAATTGGAGACAAAACCACTACAGATATCATTAATACAGGAGAAATACGAACTAAAATAACAATATAAGAAACAACACTAATCCCTGTTGTTAGCAATAAAAAAACATACGAGACTATCGATGAGAACAGATTGTTATCTATTACTTGTCTTATTTTATTGTATGTATCCTCGTACTCATATTGATTATAAGGTATCTTTTTAATTAACGAATTAATATGCCTACTCCAACTTAATTCAAATGAGTGATTACATTCCTGTAACCAATAATTTAATACAATGCTGATCATCGGCAACATATAGGAAAGAAGTAAAAACATCGCTGAACTAAATATACTGTTCAAATTACTGGGAGACTGCATAATTCCAGATACAGCATCAATAAAATTTGCTTGAGCTATTAGCGATAAAGGACCTGAAAATGCCAAAATCACAGATACCAACAAACGTATAATAAGTATACCTTTATTACTCATTATAGTTTTATACAGATCTTTTTTCAATCTTGTCCCCCCTAGCTAAGTTCATTAATTATGCTGTCAAATATCTCATCGATCTGATCTATCCTCAAAACCTTTCTCTTAGTCAAGGACGATATTTCACTAATACGATATGCCATGTCCTCTTCAGAACACAATGCCTCTTTTTCTTCTAACGGCGAAAATGTTGGTTGCATATTACGAGGCGAAAGTACAATACATGCTGTTTTTGCTCCGGTTAATGACTCAATATAGTTAAGACTTCGCAAAATATAATCATTTGAATCACACACATTGGTTACCAAAACCATTGTATCAGGTTGTATAGCAGACAGCAAAGCATTCTGCATAAAAGGATACATACGCGAATTATAGAGTTTATCGCTCAACACATACGATTGCAGTCCAGTTATAATGACATCTTTTCCCATCCTTTCAATATCATATAGTTGACGGTTAACATATTGCAATACTTCTTTTTCGAAAAAATTCAAGTTTGATCCATAACCAGTAGGAAACACCTTGTCTATACCAAAAAGGTACCCTTGTGGTTCCGTTGCCCACTGACCAACAGCATACTGTTGGTCGATAAATTTTTTTCTCAGCTCCAACTGTAAGGAAAATTTCCCCTGCTTCGAAGAAGTACCTATCACCGATACAATTGGCACACCTATCATTCTAAGTTTTCCGCTGCTATCACACGATATCTGCTCAATATTCATACTGTAACACTTTAGATTCTTTTTTTGAAACTGCTGCCTAATTATCTCTGTTATAGTATCAAAACTTATCATGTTCTTGCCATAAATCAAACAAAAGTCTATACAGTCTTTGGTATAATTGTGTTTCGTAATTTGATTTAATTCTGCTAAATGGCCAACAACCAATGTATCAAAAGAATCTCTATCTTCTATAATGTCTTCAAATTTTTGAATTTTGTATGCATTCGAATACTTTGCTCGATGCGAAAACGATAATGTAGAATTGTTTATATTCCCTTTAACATTAACATCATATACATGAACCAAGTCGCATTCAAGCATATCTGAATAGTTGGTAACAGAAATAATTTCTTTATTGTATGGAAAAACAGATATTCTTTTCCCCTTTAAACAAGGAATTTCATTAGAAGAATAATTGCATTTAGTTCTAACCTTTTTTAATGCCGTTTTTGCAATCATTATTCTAGCTTGATTACAATCCATTACCTCGCCTCGCTGAATCCAAGGAATAAGTACTGAACAAATATGTGCCGATGCGAAACTAGCCCCAGAATTGACAATATAGTCGCTCTGCGGAGACCAACACAATTTTTGATTCATCCCTTTTCCATAAACATCAACAACTTTTGAGTCACAGAATATATATTCGCTATTTCTTTTACATTCAATATCCCAATCCACTCCAAGTACAAACGAAAAAGCCGCTGGATAAGATATGGATCCATAGTTATTAAAAGATGATACAATTAAAGTGCCCTTATCAGTAATATCTTTACATATTTTCTCAAGTCTGTTTAAATCACTTACCGTCGAAATACCAAAACTCAAATTTAAAATATCGAAATGTTCACAATTAAGCACATACTCAAGTGCCGAGATTAACATATCCTCAGTTATTGTGTCCGTTGAATCAAAGGCTTTTATTACAGTGATATCAACATAATCATTTTCAGATATTATTCCACAAATTGCAGTTCCATGTCCGACATTATCACTGTTGCCGGTCAAAACAAACGCGTTGTTATCATTGATCACCTTACATATTATATTTTTATCAGCAAGCTTAGGGTGAAGTAGATTCACGCCCGTATCAATAATTCCAATTTTAACCATTGAATTCCTCCAGCACAAAGAGCGTCCGTGAAAACCAACATGGTTTATTTAACAGCCCATTGAATAGCAGCCGTTGCTATAGCAAACGCCACTCCAACAATCAGCCTCGTAGGTAGCCATTGGCGCAATACCTGCGCACAACAGTACTAAATTACACGATGATATGTTTTTCTTCACAAGTTTTCTTTTCAAAATCTGCTTTCCTCCCTTAAAATAATCGAATTAACAGCCCTTGGAGTAACATGCCGCACTATAGCAAACGCCACTCCAACAATCAGCTTCATAGGTAGCCATTGGCGCAATGCCCGCACATAATTGGACTTGCGATAATTCGCCTAAAACCTTTTTCCTAAGTTTGATTTTCATCAGAACCTCCTACATTACAATCAAATATATTTTTGTTGGCTTTCACCGGACACTCTAACAAACAATTCGAACAGTTATTACATTCATCGATTTTAACAGGTATAGGATAAGGATACTTATCTTGAACTACTTTTAATTCTCCGTGTGGACACAGTTGTACACAAGCTAAACACCCTATACACATATTGCTATTTACTATATCGTCAACATTACGGTACCCATCAATTATTGCCTGTTCAATAATCTTGGCAATTCTTTCTTTAGTACTAAAATATTGAAACAGTAAGTATTCATCTGGAATTCCAACATCGAATTCATTTTCTATCGAAACAACTAGTTGAACAAATTGCAATGAATCCATACTCGACAGTAATTCATTCTGAGTCGCATCATCCGGATCATAAATACCATTCATTTCCAAAACGGCATCCAATTTATTTAATATCATATAGACACCTCCCAAAACTTATTGCAAGAATTATAGCTTTCAATTTCTAGATAATCTAAAACTCTTTGTTTAAACGATACACATTTATGTTTCATTATACCCTGTATTCTTGCAGCGCCACAAGAAGTCGATAAACAGAGAGGGAAACATGCACAATCGTAACATTCCGTCAGTGGCGCATCAAATATCCATTTCTTTTCTTTTTTCGAATCGAATGTAATGTTTCCATCCGAATCAATATTTCCAACGCGATTATCTTCGAAACCTTCTAATTTGAAATCGCATTTCAGTATATCTCCATTTGCATCTATTGTATAGCCATGTCTAGTTCCAGCCCAACAATCATTATGTGCAAATAACAAGTTAGTCCAGGCCTTAAAGTCTAATTTATCACTATACTTTTTCATAATCTCAGACACATCTTTTTCATGAATTAGCTCTTTTTTTAATTGTTCAGCTTTCATGAAATCGCTATCTTTATAACTCCAATCAAATACGGGAATAAATGAGAAGCAAAATCTTCTATCATCTCCAAAATTTCTATAAAATAGATCAACAATTTCATCGGCTCTCTCAACCAGTTCCCGTGTGAAATTTATCCTTATTGTTATTGAAAACATCTGATATTTTATGTTTTCTTTTATTTGTTTCAAATTATGGAATATTTGTTCAAATGATGATTCTCCGTTTTTAAGTACTCTTTGTTTAATATCAGGAAGACCATCTATCGATATTTGATACGTAACCACATTATACTTATACAATTCCTTAAAGGTTTCCAAATCCAACAAATAGCCATTAGTAATAATCCCACATCCATATGTAAATTTGTATTTTTTCTTTAATTCGTTAAGTTTTTCAGAAAAATATTTTATACCTTTGAGTCCCATAAGAGGCTCGCCACCAAACCAACGAATCTTCACATTCTCATAATGATGCTGCTTTATTTTTTCCTCAATAAATAGAATCAGAGCATCATATTGGTTGAAGTTCAAATAATATGTTTCTCTCTTCTGAAAGCAGTATACACAACTAAAATTACATTGATTGGTAGTCAGTATAACGATATCAAGACGCTTGTTATTAGTCACTGCTGTTTCATAAATATCATTTATTGTATCATCAGAAGATCCATCTTGAGTAGTGATAATTCCACCTTCAATCATCTTTTCAATATCACTCTGTTGCATCCTAGAGATCAAATCCATTGTTAATTCGCGTAAATCAGTCTGCGATGATGATTTGTTATTTATTTTGTAAAGGCTATTAGAAACTGCATTTGTTACCAAAAGATTGCCATACTTA
This sequence comes from Parabacteroides sp., assembly GCA_020026285.1. The sequence continues at coordinate 9,545 of JAHHQS010000125.1, forward strand.
TCGTGAGTAGTAATATTAAACCTCGACAATCGATAATCGTTCAAATTAATCATATTATTTTCCCTCCAATATGTAAAAAATTAAAAGAGTAAAAAGCTTATTACTGGCATATACAAAAAATCAAATCAAGTACTTTTGCGTGTTTTTGATGATAAATGATAAACTATAACAAGATTTTGATGTTCTCTTACCAGTCAAACAGCATTATGCAACCACTGCAATCTAATTTTAACGACCTTATCGGACAATCAAACAACAGAAGTTAATAAAACACCTATCATGCTTAAACTATTCCTCGAACATCAAATCATAGATGCGATCCTCTTTTTTGCTGTATCCCAGTAGATTTCTAACCCTAATATTCCACCAATCATATTTTACCTCATCACGAATTCTACGCAATAGAATCGTCCGCTTTCGTTAAAATCAGACACAATTCGATTAGTCACAGATAACGTATTGATGATATAGTAGCTATTTTCTTATTAAAACGAATAATCACTCATTAGTTCACAGACATCTATCTTGGCCTACGTCAAGGGAAGTTCGCAAAAAGGGTTCCTGTAAAATGGGATTAAGCTGCAATCTGCAGCGTTGCCTCAATGGATTCTTTGCTGAGGCATGCCCTCGAGACGGACCAGTCCTCCGCATACTCCATCAGATAGGTGGTCACCAGACGGACATAAGATGCCTCATTGGGAGAGATCCCAACTACACTGGTGCGTCTTGGGATCTCACGATTCAATCGTACGATAATGTCGGAAGACGAAATCTTCCGAGCATCCAGTTTCGGGAATTGATAGAAAGTCAGTGAGTCTTTCAGTCCGTTTTCTAAACACGAGATCGCTTCAGAAAATCGTTTAACATAGGTATCTATCATTTCGTATGCACGCTTTTTGGCGAGACCTGCAGTATGGACCAGCCATAACAGCAGCGAAGGCTTTCTTCTCTCTTTGTGGCACATAGGCCAGAGTATTCCGCATAAATTAGACCTTGCAGCGTTGCTAGAAAGCCCCAAGAAAGGACTCACGAATGGCGGCAACTAGACCGGTATAAGCATCTGAAACGACCAGTTTAGTCGTAGTCAACCACACTTTTTCTGGCTCTGGAACAGAATGTGACACGCATCTCTGTACTCCTCTGCCATAGATCCCATAGCAATAATATCCCTGTGGTCATTTTCGTCTACGCAACATATAACAAACACTGCCACACTGAAGATTCTTCTGTCAACATGGACTTTTTGTACAGTGCATCTATCCATAGAACAGGATATAGCCGCTTTGTCTGAGCTTGGGTACCATGAGGTACATCGTTCCCATATGGGTATCCAGACATCGGGGACGGTATCCACTGCGGTAGCCGCTCGACTATCCGTACGCTCACTTTTCTCCACACCCATCTGCTGATTCACCTCAACCTCCATATGCTGCGTACAAATTCATTCCAGCATAGGATCCATTTGAGTGATACATTGCAGTAGCAATCTGTAGTATTCCTCTTGTGATTTATTAGAGTCTCTCCCTTGTAATGATGATTATTTTGACAACGATCATTTTACAGGAGCCCTAATGGCTTGTCTATTTTATATTCGAACTTTCGCAAACTTAATTATAAGCTATCCCTATACCCGAAAAACTGTTTGGATGACTTGTTGCCTTTCTATGTTTTCTTGGAGCTAAATGCCCGCAAGAGATCATTTTCCAGCACGATTAAGTGCTATTTACGGGATTCTCAGATGAATTAGCATGGTGGGTATCTTCCAAAATGAAAGTTCGGATTTTCGTGGAGCGTGATTGTCCATGCTCCAACTTGGTCTCTTCATAGATTTTGAGCGCTTTACAAAATTGTTCTTGCCAATATACATTGTTTATCCATCTCTGCTATAATATTCAGCCATGTTTTTCATTTGCCACATAGTCTTACAATAAAGCTAAGAATTTTTCCATCAAATAGGAGCTTTCCTCAAAATTATGATACGCTTCTGCAAATTCTGCATATGTGCAACACATATCCGTTCTGTATAACCCCGTAATGTCATGATCACAATAATATAACAAACTCTCTTCATCATCGTATCCGTAAAACATCAATTCATGATTGTGAGCCTTATTTTGGAATCCATAAGATTTTATAAAAAGCCTATCGACCATAATGATTAACACTTTTCCCAAATCTATCTGTTGCTTCACGAAATTCAGAATATCTA
>JAHHQS010000126.1 GCA_020026285.1 Parabacteroides sp.
GGATTTGGTTAACTTTGACCAAGTCCTTGGAATCAGTAGTCTTCATAGAAAAAGCAGCGAATATTTCTTTAAAGTTACTGATTTTAAAGGACTTTTGCAAATATAATCTATTAGTAATTAGATGTTTAGCAAAGGGATTCTAATTTTTGTCATCTACTAAAGTTTTTTATATTAACTTTAACCTGTTAATTAAATATATAATATTATGAGGCTAAAAACATGGATTATCACTAGTGTATTATTTTGGGGAAATCTTTTTTTCTTGGTGGCTCAACAGCCAAAAGTTTCAATTTTGGGAGACTCTTATTCTACGTTCATTAAATATCTTTCCCCGGAGACCAATCTTTCTTGGTATGGAAATGCAAATGTTGGCATGAATGCTCAAAAAAATGATGTATTTCGTGTGGAAGAAACTTGGTGGTATCAGTTGATTGATAAACTAGGCGGACAATTGGAACGAAATAATTCTTATTCCGGTTCTACTATTTGTCATTCCGGATATGAAGGAAGAGATTTTTCTGATCGTTCATACGTGAGTCGTATATATAATCTTGGAAATCCGGATATCATTATTGTCTTTGGGGGTACAAACGATGCATGGGCGGGTGTGCCAATAGGTGAGTTCCAATATGATAAATGGACAAAGAAGGATCTTTTCAAGTTCCGGCCGGCATTCAGTTATATGTTACATCATTTAAAGGAATTATATCCAGGTGTGAAAATTTATAATATTAGTAATAGTGATATTTCAAAAGATGTGAGATCCTCAATGGCTAAAATCTGCGATTATTATCATATTCCGAATATACAGCTGGAAAAAATAGATAAGCAAGCAGGACATCCATCAGTGAAAGGTATGAAAATGATTTGTGATCAGGTTCTAAAAAAAATAGAACAAAAATAGAATCGAAAAGATCTTGTTAAAGAGGTATAAGTACAATTGAATTCAATTTGTTTATAAAAAATCTGTCTGTAAAGAGCTGATAGAATTATCAATTTGTTTTGGGATATTTCATAATTTCAGTAGACTTTTTTTTACAAAGATTTAATTGTGTTTTTTATTAACTGTATGGATGTGTACTTTACATTCTGCTTACTAAAATATCCTGTAATCTGTTTGCAGATGTCAAGATATTTTGCGAATATTGCATGTCTATTGTGCGTATAGGAATTCTCGTTTTTAACGATTAACTATCTAAAATAGAGGATTCTCATATGCACAAATTTTAATGATATTGTTTTATAAATTAAGTTCTATCAACTGCTTTTGACAATTATAATTGTTGTGCTTGTAAGTTGGTTGTGTATGTGTGTATATTAAATCAAAACGGTTTCTTGATATGTTAAGTGATTTGGATGATGATATCTATTGGTGGAATCTGTTTTGTCATGGAGAAAAAAGTGCAACGAGTTTTTTCTATAAGAAATATTATAATTTGTTGTATAATTATGGACTTCGATTTTTAGATGATCCACTTCAGGTTCAAGATATCATTCAAGATTTATTTTATAAGCTTTGTAAAGGAATTCATATTAAGGACGTTTCAAATCCGAAAGTGTATCTTCTAAAATCACTGCGTCATTTGATTTATGATCATTGTGTGAAGCATCAGGATCTAATAAGTATTGAAGAAATGGAGTTTCAATTACCTGAAGATGATCATATATTCCAATCTTTTTTTGGTGTAGATGATGAAGAAGCGAAGAGATGGAAAGTGGCTCTTGCGGCTATTCAAAAATTACCGAATCAACAAAAACAAATTCTTTATTTGTTTTATATTAAAGGTATGTCTCATAAAGAGATAGCGATTTTATTGGATATTAATCCGCAATCATCTATGAATTCAATTTCAAAATCGTTAAAACGCTTGCGTTCTTTTTTGATTGGATAAGTCATTCAGTTGGCTATTGATATTTTGGTATATTTTTTATTGATTATTTTTTGTGTTGAAAGCTTAAAGTATTGTTTCTATCGTTTTTTTAAAAAAAAGGAAAGAAAGAGGGTAGTTTTTTTCAAAAGAGAGGTCTTTATTATTAGAGTTAAAGAAAAATGGAAAACACGAAGCAACATAAAAGTAGTTATCGTAAGTTGATCGCCTATTATCAGGCATCGGAAAAAAAACTCTCAGAGAGTGAAATTGAAAATCAATGGAACTTTCTGATGCAAAAAATGGGTGAAGAAGATAAGCGGAAGCATTTACGCATTCGTTTATATGCTTTAGTGGCCTGTGTGGCAGCTTTGTTGGTTGGTTTTATCTGGATTGCTGGCTGGAAACAAGGGGCTATTCCTCAGCACCAGCATCAATGTTTGGAGTCAGCAATTGCTGATTTGGATCAACATCTTTCTGATACAACCAAACAGGTGGTTTTGATTACACAAAAACAAAGTCTGATTTCCATTAAGAAAGGGGCTGTTGTCTCTTATTCTTCTAAGGGAGAAGTTTCAATTGATAAGAAAAAAATGAAAATTGAAGAAAAAAAAATGGCAGAAGATCAAATTATATATAATCAACTGATTGTTCCTAAAGGAAAATTTTCAAGATTAATTTTAGCTGATGGATCCTCTTTATACGTGAATGCTGGAACAAAAGTAGTGTATCCAAGCCGTTTCGTGGGTGAAAAGCGAGAGATTTATGTAGATGGAGAAATCTTTATTGATGTTCAAAGAGATGACAAACATAAGTTTATTGTAAAAACACCAACATGTGACATTGAAGTGTTAGGAACAGCGTTTAATGTAAATGCTTATAAGTCGTTGGATAAATCAGAGGTGGTTCTTTTACGTGGAAAAGTGATTGTAAGAGGAGAAAATCAGCAAGCCATTCATTTGAATCCTAATGAATTGTTGGATTTATCCAATGGAGTTTTTTGGGAAAAACGAATTGTGAATACAGATGATTATGTAGCTTGGACTAAAGGTCGGTTACCTTTGTCTGGTAGAAATCTAAAGGAAATTATACAGCGACTTTCACTTTTTTATGGAGTTGATATAAGTTTAAATCCTGCGATAGAACAATATCAGCTACATGGTACAATTGATATGAGTGTACCTATTGATAAAGTTCTGGAGCGTATGACAAGAATTATACCAATATCATGTGAGAAAAATCAAGAACGATTTTATTTAAATCGTAAAGTAGAAATAAAGAATCAATAAATATTTAGGGTGTATATATACCACAATATAAAAATCAGATTATGTAACTTTAAATGATAATGCCTATGAATAAAAAATGAAAAGTATATTATATAAGATAAAATCTTATTTATCAAAATCCGGACAATGGGGAAGATTGTCCGGATCTATCAGTCTGTTTATGTACAGACTATATTGTTATCATTAAAAATAATATTATGCAAATATATGAAAATAGATAATATAAAAGAAGGTTATGCTGTTAAAAATAGATATAGGCTGTTGTTGACCTTAATGTTTTGTTTTTATTCTGTAGTTTCATTTGCTTTTCAAAATGAATTTGATACGCAACAAACATTTTCATTTGAATTTAAAAATGCTACAATAAAGGAAGTCATGGGTTATATAGAACATAATAGTGAGTATGTGTTTCTGTATGCGGATAAAAAAATGACATCAAATCGTATTAGTTTAAATGTTCATAAAGAGACAATTACTCAGGTGATGGATCGTCTTTTGTTGAATTCTAAATATGAATATGAAATAGATGGCAAGCAGATTGTTCTTAGAGAGAAAAGTGTAAAACCTGTTGTCAGTCAACAAAAAACTTTTGATATCAAGGGAAAGATTGTTGATGAGTATGGAGAACCTCTTCCAGGTGCCAATATTGTGGTCGAAGGAGGAACACGTGGTGTAGCGACAGATCTTGATGGAACTTTTACGATGACAAAAGTTGCAATTGGAGATAAATTATCCGTTTCTTTTTTAGGTATGGAAAGTTATGTTTTCACTGTTAAGGATAACAAAGATGTGATAATAACATTAAAACCTAAGGCTGATGAATTAGAAGAGGTTACTGTCGTAGCTTTTGGTAAGCAGAAAAAAGAAAGTGTGGTTGCCGCAATTACTACTGTTAATCCTGGAGAGTTAAAAGTCCCTTCAAGTAATTTGACAACAGCTTTGGCTGGTAATATGGCTGGTGTGATTGCTTATCAGCGTTCAGGAGAACCGGGAGTAGACAATGCAGACTTTTTCGTTCGTGGTATTACGACTTTTGGTGCTAATACAAATCCGTTAATTTTGATAGATAATATAGAGTTGACTTCTACCGATTTGGCTCGCTTACAACCTGATGATATTGCTAGCTTTTCAATTATGAAAGATGCAACAGCAACAGCTCTTTATGGGGCAAGAGGAGCGAATGGAGTTATTTTTGTAACTACAAAGAGAGGTGTTGAAGGACCAGCGAAAGTTTTTGTCCGCATGGAAAATTCAATTTCTAAACCAACCAAGGATATTGAATTGGCTGATCCTATTACCTATATGAAACTTCGTAATGAGGCTGTTTTGACGCGTGATCCGTTAGGTGATTTACCCTATTCACAAGATAAAATAGAAAATACATTAAAGCCAGGATCTAATCCCTATATTTATCCGGCTAATGATTGGTATAAAATGTTGTTTAAAGATCATGCAAACAGTTTTCGTGGAAACTTAAATGTGTCTGGAGGAGGAAAGGTGGCACGATATTATGTGGCTGCAAGTTTTTCCAGAGATAATGGTATTTTGAAGGTTGATAAGAGAAATAGTTTTAACAACAATGTTGTTAGTAAAAATTATACATTACGTGCAAACGTAGATATTAATGTTACAAAAACGACAGAGTTGGCAATTCGGTTAACCGGAAACTTTGATGATTATACAGGACCGTTGCAGGGGGGAAGTGAGGTGTATCGAAATGTGATGCATGCGAATCCTGTTTTGTTCCCTGCTTATTTCCCTCCTGATGAGGATTTTAAACATAACAAACATATAATGTTTGGAAACAATGGAACGGGGCAATATCTGAATCCATATGCACAAATGGTCAGAGGATATCAAGATACGAACCGATCACAAATGTTGGCTACTGTACAAGCGAATCAAAAGCTGGATTTCATCACAAAGGGACTTTCTTTGATGGCAATGGTAAATATTTCTCGTTTAGCAAACTACGATATTGAGCGTTTTTATAATCCATTCTATTATACAATAGATAATTATGATGGCTATACAGGTGAATATCATTTGAAACGTTTAAATGAAAATGGTACGGAATATTTAGGTTATACAGAAGGGAATAAGGTCATTCAGTCAACTCTGTATACAGAAAGCCATTTGAATTATAATCGTGAGTTTGACAAGCATGCAATAAGTGGCTTGTTGGTATTTACCACTCGTGATTACTTAGCAGCCAATCAGGGTAGCTTACAATTATCACTTCCTTCACGTAACGTTGGATTAGCTGGACGTTTTACCTATGCCTTTGATAGTCGTTATTTTGCTGAATTTAATTTTGGATATAATGGCTCTGAAAAATTCTCCAAAAATCACCGTTGGGGTTTTTTCCCTTCTGCAGGTGTAGGTTGGTTGATCTCAAATGAAAACTTTTTCGAACCATTCAAGTCGGTTGTTAGTAATTTGAAATTGCGTTATTCTTATGGCCTAGTGGGAAATGACCAGATAGGTACTAGATATGATCGTTTCTTTTATTTGTCTGATGTTAATATGACAAACCCGAATTATGGAGCACATTTTGGTGAAAATGCGGATAAAGGAGGAGATGGAATAGTTATAAATCGTTACGCAAATGATAATATAACATGGGAAAGATCATTTAAACAGAATTATGCTATAGAATTAGGGTTATTCGACAAGGTCAATATTATTGCTGAATATTTTAAAGAGAAACGTGATAATATTTTAATGACGCGTGCTGCTATTCCTAACACGATGGGACTTCAGGCAGCTGTTCGAGCGAATATTGGAGAAGCAAAAGCGCATGGTATAGATATACAGTCTGATTATAAACAAGTTTGGAATAAAGATTTATGGACTTCTGCACGTTTCAACTTTACTTATTCGACTAGTAAGTTTAAGGTATATGAAGAACCAGAGTATAAAGAATGGTGGCGTTCTCATGTGGGCTATTCTTTAAAGCAAAATTGGGGCTATATTGCTGAACGTTTATTTGTGGATGATGAAGAAGCGGCTAATTCTCCGATTCAAGATTTTGGTAGTGAATATGGAGGGGGGGATATCAAATATACGGATGTAAATAAAGATGGTAAAATTACTCAGGCCGATATGGTCCCTATTGGAAATCCGACCTCTCCGGAAATCATTTACGGTTTTGGCGTTTCTGCTGGTTATAAAGGAATTGATTTTTCTGTATTCTTCCAGGGATTGGGAAATGAGTCTTTTTGGATTGATCCAGCAAAAACAGCTCCGTTCCAAGGTGAAACTCAATTGCTCAAGGCGTATGCAGATGATCATTGGTCTGAGTCAAATCAGAATTTGTATGCATTGTGGCCACGTTTAAGTCCTTATTTGAATAAGAATAATATACAGCCGAGTACTTGGTTTATGCGTGATGGTTCATTTTTGCGTCTAAAACAATTGGAAGTAGGATATACTCTTCCTCAGAAGTGGTTGCGTAAATATCATGTGGCAAATTTGAGATTCTATCTGAGTGGTACAAATTTATTTTGTTGGAGTAGATTTAAACTTTGGGATCCAGAAATGGCTGGGGATGGTTTCCATTATCCTATCCAGAAAGTGTTTAATGTTGGTATAAACTTAACGTTTAATTAATCGTGAATATGTTGAATATTTTAAAAAATATAAAGAGAAGAGTAGCTGTTATTACTTTATCAGTGTCATTGGCTTTTTTTTCTTGTAATAACTATTTGGATATTGTTCCAGATGATGGAATTGCTACATTAGAAACCGCTTTCCAACTGCGTACAACGGCTATTCGCTATCTGTATACATGTTATAGTTTTTTGACTGATGATGGAACTATGGATCTAGATTGTGGTTTATTGTCTGGTGATGAAATTTGGTCGATTTATGATTATAGTACAAGTGGATTGTTACATAAAGGTACTTTGTTTAATATAGCTCGAGGTTTTCAAAATTCATCAGCTCCTTACGGTAATGATTGGGCGGAGATGTATGAAGGGATCCGTTGTTGTAATATTATGATTGAAAGGACTCCAACTGTTCCAGATCTTCCTGCTTGGGAATCCATTCAGTGGATAGCTGAAGCAAAAGTATTAAAAGCCTATTTGCATTTTAATTTGATCCGTAAATGGGGACCTGTTCCTTTGGTTAAGGAAAACTTGTCTATTGATGCACCAGTAGAGCAGGTTCGTGTCTATCGTGATCCAATTGATGATTGTTTTGATTATGTTCTTCAGTTACTGGATGAAGCGATTCCAGATTTACCTTTGACTCCTCAAAGTCAGGATGAATTGGGACGTATCACTCAACCAATTGCTGCTGCCTTAAAGGCAAAAGTGGCAGTATTTGCTGCTAGCCCGTTGTTTAACAATAATAAAGATCAGTCCGCATTGATAGATAATAGAGGTGTTCAGTTGTTTAATACGAATAAATCGGAAGCAGAGATAAAAGCTCGTTGGCAACAGGCAATGGAGGCTTCTAAAGAGGCTATTAATATTTGTGAGCAGGCCAATATCGCTTTGTATCGTTATGATGGAACTTTGCAGTTAAATGATTCTACAAGGGTAGAATTAGATTTAAGAAATGCTTTTTCTGAAAAGTGGAATAAGGAATTAATATGGGGTAATACGCATACCACTAAAAATTCGAATCGGTATATTCAAATGTCTGCTTCTCCTAATTTGCAGTGGGTTGATTATCCAGATATGCCTCAATTATTTTCTAATATTCAGGCTCCTTATAAGATCGCAGAGCAGTTTTATACTAACCATGGACTCCCGATTGAAAATGATAAGGAGTGGATTGGAAAAGATGTAATGACGTTGAGAAATGGAGATCAATCACATTGCTGGTATATTCGAAATGATTATACGACAGTTGTTTTTAATTTCAATAGAGAACCTCGTTTTTATGCTTGGTTAGGTTTTGATGGTGGTCTGTGGTATGGGCAAAAAGCTCCGGCAAATAATCCTACGCCTAATGACTTCTTTTGGATTGCTTGTAGAGTGGGGGGAAATCAAGCTAAAAAAGGTGCTGTTTGGGGACCTATTACTGGATATTATCTGAAAAAGTATGTGAACTATCAGAATAGACAAGTTTCTGCTTTGGGATATAATACGACTTATTATCCTTGGCCGATGATTCGTTTAGCTGATTTATATCTTTTGTATGCAGAAGCTATTAATGAATTTGAGGGACCACAAGGTGCACATAGTAGCGATATGTTCAGATATATTAATTTGGTTCGTGATCGGGCAAATGTCCCTGATGTGAAAACAGCATGGGATAAATACAGTAACTCACCCAATAAATATGGAACTCAACAGGGAATGCGTGAGATTATTCACCGTGAACGTTTAATTGAATTATCTTTTGAAGGACAGCGTTTTTGGGATCTGCGTCGTTGGAAAGAGGCTCCAGTTGAGTATGAAAAAGGTATTTATGGTTATAAAGTATCAGAAAGCAAACCGGAAAACTATTATCAATTGGTTAAATTGGCAGAACAAAAATTTACTTTGAAGGATTATTTTTGGCCGATAAAGAACAGCTTTATTGAACAGAATCCGAATTTGATTCAGAATTTAGGTTGGTAATATACTAATAAATATTAAGTGATGAAAAAGATTTTATTATTTATACTTAGTACTGTAGCTATATTTTCATATTATGGATGTAGTGAATTGGGAAGAATTGATCAAATTGATGATTCTATTTCTGCACCGGAGCAGTTGAACGTATTAAATGTTACGAATACTCCGGGGGGAGCTGTTATTAAGGTAAAAGTACCTAATGATCAAAATCTAATGGGGGCTTTGGCTGTTTATGAGCGAAATGGAGAAGAGTGTAAGACAAAAATTTCGAAATATGTAGATACGCTTGTTGTTGAAGGATTTGGTAATACAGATCCTAGAGAGATTTCGCTTTATAGTATTGGTAAAAATGAAAAATTATCAGAAGCTGTAAAGGTGATTATTAATCCGCTTTTACCTCCGGTTCGTACTGTCAAATTTAATATTGAAGAGACTTTTGGTGGAGTTGTAGTTCATTTGGATAATAATGAAACTCGGGCTGAATTGGCTGTTGGTCTATTAGTCGATACTATATTGAGTGATATCAATTTGAAACCTTCGCAAATCAAATGGTCAGATGTGACAACGTTTCACACATCTGCCACTAAAATTAATTTGACACGAAGAAGTTTATCTTCACAGACTCGTCTATATGGTGTGTTTTTAAGAGATCGTTGGGATAATTATTCTGATACGATTTTTAAGATGTTAACTCCGATTGAAGAGATTAAGTTACCTACAAATACTTTTCAGAAAGGAAATTTCCCAGGAGACTATACCACTGCGACTGAAAATAATGAAAGCAAGTTCGGCTTACAAAACCTTTGGGATGGTAATCAGTATCCATTCTATGCAACCTCCCATTCTGGTCCGATCCCGCAATCTTTCACAATTAAGTTAGGTTATACAGCATCGATTAGTCGTATCCAAAAGGCTCCTCGTCCAAAGGGAGGGGAATTGTATTCAGGTTCGAGTCCTCGTACATTTGAAGTATATGGAAGTACGAATCCAAATCCTGATGGTAGTTTTGATGATAGTTGGTATTTGTTAGGTAAATTTGAACAATTTAAACCTTCTGGATATGGTGAAGGAAGAGAAATTGGACCAATTACAGATGAAGATGAAGATTATTGGTTTAACCGGACTGAGTTTGAATTGACCCCGACAGAAGAAGTGGCGGATCCTCATAAACCAGTCTCCTATATCCGTATTAAAGTGACTTCTACCTATGCTACTTACGGTACTGAAGGTCATGTAGGGCAGGTGATCATTGGTGATCTGAAATTCTGGGGACAAAAATTAGATTAACAGATAAATTGTTGTGAATATGAATAAGTGGATTTATATATTGTTTGTTATAGGATTTGGAATTTGTCTTTCATCTTGTAAAGATCAAGATGAAGTTTACAAAGAATTTGTTTGTATGGGAGGTCATGTGTATCCTCAGAAAGCAGATTCCTTAAAGGTCTTGGCTGGTTATAATCGATTGAAATTAACTTGGCAGAAAGCAAAAGATCCGAGTGTTGTCCGTGCTATGGTCTATTGGAATCATTATACAGATTCATTGGAACTTGATTTGACAAATTCTCCTGATTTGGTCGAATTGAACATACCAAATTTAGAAGAAGGTACTTATACGTTTGATGTGAAGACTTATGATAAGGTTGGAAATGAGTCTATTATTAGTGAAGCTTCCGGAACTGTGTATGGTGCTAATTATAAGTTATCGTTAAATGAACGTAAAGTAAACAGTGCGACAAGGGATAAAAATTTAGTTGGAACAATTGGATGGGGAGTTACAACTGCTGATTTATTATATACGGAAGTACGATATAAAAATAACTCGGATTCTTATAGTTCTGTCATTGTGAATATGGAAGATGAAGAAACAGAACTACCTAATATCAAACCGGGTGAAAAATTTGAATATCGTTCCTACTATCTTCCCAAGAATGGAATAGATACGGTTTATTTGGATTGGACAACTTCAGAGGCTCCTTTTAGTTATGAAATAGATCGTTCAAAATGGACTGCTGTAGCTCAAGCTAACCATGCATGGGGAAATGCAGGCGGAACACCGATGCATTTGCTTGATGGAAGTATGACAACAGGGTGGCATACAAATACCAAAAACAAACCACCTCATATTTTGATAATTGATACCAAAGTGATACAACCATTGACTTCTGTGGTTTTGAAAGATCAGGCGACAGTGGGTTATCGGTATATGAAAGATGTTAATGTGTATGTCAGTATTAAGGAGTTAGTTATAACAGATCAGATATCATCATGGGGAACTCCAGTTGCATCAGCTAATTGTCCGAAAAATATTCAATTTCATGAAATTAAATTACCGGAGGGAACAGAAGGTCGTTATATCGCTCTTGTATTCCCAAATTCATTGAACAAAAATGGATATATAAGTTTTATGGAATTTGTTGCATTTGGTTATTAAACTTTTATCACTTATTTAGTGATTGCTTAAATCAGAGATAAAAGTTTGAATGTTGAAGAGGATATATATATATTAAGGGATAATTGATGGAGAAATGTGGTCTCTTTCCTCTTTTTAATTGGAAAATTTTGTATTACTCGTTGGTGGAATTAATGCTAATTTGATTCTACTAACGGGTAAACATTTAGAAATTTTTTCATTACAAATCAACGTATTTCAATGCTACAATTTCAAGGTTTAAGTATTAAGGAATAATTCCTATTCCATGTTTATTTCAAAAGTCTGTGAAGAATTATCGACTACTTGTATGCAGATGTTTGGATATTTTGATAATATTACACATAGATTGTGTATAACTTTTTGGTTGTAAAAAATGCATGTTTTTATGTTTGTTAAATATCGATAATATAAGCGAATGACCATTCATAAATATTTTATTGAATTTAATTTAATTCAGCCAATATGTATAGATAGCAAAATGCGTGTATTGATCATACATTATTTATTGTTTAATTCCACAAATAGGTTCGTTCTGTAACTGTCTGAAT
>JAHHQS010000127.1 GCA_020026285.1 Parabacteroides sp.
ACGCATAAGTTTTACTTTTATAAACTGTAAACTTTTTTACGTACAAGTCACTTTTGGAAAGGCCTTTTTTAGACTATTTGGTAATCGATTGGGAGAATGATTGCAAATTTTATTAACAAGGATTAGTAAAAAGAATATTTTTTCAGATGAATAAGTTTGCTCTTTACATTTTTTTTGTACATTTGTCGCATAAGAAAAGCACATTTATTAAAAATATAGATTTATGGAAGTTAAAAAATCGCCTAAAGCGGACCTTGAGAAGGGTAAAGGCCTAAGTATCCTAATGGGTATGGTTGTTGCTTTTGCTGTTCTTTTCGTAGGTTTTGAATGGGGCTCAAAAGACATTCAGGTAGCAACAGCTGACGAAGGTGTAGCTGATATTATCGCTGAAGAAGAGATTGAAATTACGAGACCAGAGAACACTCCTCCTCCACCACCACCACCACCAGCACCAGCTGCTGCTGAAGTGTTGAATGTTGTTGAGGATGACGTGGAATTGGAACAACAGGATATCATTACATCTGAAGATAATGCTACTGAAGCACAGACTCAGACTTATGTTGCTCCTGTAGTTCAGGAAGAAGAAGAGGAAGAAGAATCTGCTCAGCAGATCTTTACTGTTGTAGAAAAGCAGCCGGAATTCCCAGGTGGAACAGCAGCTTTGTTCAAATATTTGAGTAAGGCTATTAAATATCCGGTTATCGCTCAGGAAAACGGTATTCAGGGTCGTGTAGTTTGTTCTTTCGTTGTAAACCGAGATGGTTCTATCGTTGATATTCAGGTAATGCGTGGTGTTGACCCGTCATTGGATAAAGAAGCTATCCGTGTGATTGGTGAAATGCCTAAATGGAAACCAGGTGAACAGCTAGGTAAACCAGTACGTGTAAGATTTATCTTGCCGGTACAGTTCCGTTTGCAATAATTTAATTATCCAGATAGTAAAAAAGGCTGCGCTTTTGGGTTGCAGCCTTTTTTTCGTCTTTGTATGGGTGGAAAACATAAATCTATAAATTAAAAAAGTAATAAAGAAAAATAAGAATATGGCTACTTTTGAAGAAATCTTGAAGCAGATAGAACAGGCAATAAAAGAATTGCATTTTGATTATTCTCCGCAAAGTTTGTTTGATCCGATTGAATACACTTTGTCTTTGGGAGGTAAAAGAATTCGTCCGGCTATGGTATTGATGGCTTATAATCTGTATAGGGAAAAGACCGAAGAAATACTGAATACTGCTTTAGGCTTGGAAGTGTTTCATAACTTTACCTTACTTCATGACGATTTAATGGATGAGGCAGATAAGCGTCGTAACAAACCAACCGTGCATAAAGTGTGGAATGCTAATGCTGCCATTCTTTCTGGTGATGCAATGCTGATTGCGGCTTATCAATTGATAGCTAAGACTGAGCCAAAACATTTAAAGCCTGTGCTGGATCTGTTTAGTCAGACTGCTATGGAAATTTGTTGTGGCCAGCAGTACGATATGGAGTTCGAAACTCGTCAGGATGTAACTGAAGAGGAATATATTGAAATGATTCGTCTGAAGACTGCTGTCTTATTGGCTTGTTCGTTAAAGGTGGGAGCTATTTTTGCTGATGCTTCTGCTGAAGATGCAGAACATTTATATCAGTTTGGTATCAATATTGGTCTGGCTTTCCAGTTACAAGATGACTTATTAGATGTTTATGGAGATACTGAAACATTTGGTAAAAATATCGGAGGTGATATCTTGTGTGATAAAAAGACATTCTTGCTGATAAATGCATTTCGTCGTTCTGATGACAAACAATTGGCAGAATTGAATCGCTGGATAGGTAAGAAGACTGAAGATCCGAAAGAAAAGATTAATGCTGTTACTGCTATCTACAATGAATTGCAATTGAAAAAACTTTCAGAGGATAAAATTGAAAATTATTTTGCTATAGCAATGGAACATTTGACTGCAGTCTCTGTCGCTTCAGAGAAAAAGAATGTCCTTAAAGAGTTGAGTGAAAGACTAATGAATCGGAAGTCTTGATATGAAGCTGATAGATACACACGACCATATATATCTGGAGGATTTTGATCCTGAGCAGGATGATCTTATTCGGATTGCTCAGGAATCAGGAATAGATACGCTACTCTTGCCTAATGTCGATTTGGAAACGGTTGATCGAATGCACGATTTGTGTGACCGTTATCCTGATTTTGCATTTCCTATGATGGGATTGCATCCGACAAGTGTGCAGTCGGATTATGCCGCTGATTTAAAGAAGATAGAATCCTATTTAGGAAAACGTAATTATTGTGCGATAGGAGAAATCGGAATTGATTTGTATTGGGACAAGACTTTTCGAAAACAGCAGATAGAAGTGTTCAAAGAACAATTGTTGTGGAGTATAGATTTGGATCTTCCTGTAGCGATTCATACCCGTGAAGCTTATCCGGATGTTTTGGATACTATTTACAACGTGGGACCGGATAAATTGAAGGGCGTTTTCCACAGCTTTACAGGTACAGAAGAGGAACTTGAGGAAGTCCGGAAACTAAAGAATTTTATGGTCGGTATAAATGGTGTCGTTACATTCAAAAATTCGAAGTTGAAAGAATATCTGACTAATATGCCATTGACGAGAGTTTTATTGGAAACTGATGCTCCATATCTAGCCCCTGTCCCTTACAGAGGAAAGAGAAATGAACCTGTGTATATTTGGAAGACTGCTGAAAAAATATCACAAATTTATCAAACAAATCTTGAAGAGGTCGTCTCGGTAACACGTTCGGGGGCATTAAGGTTGTTTAAAAATGTAAATAAAACGATATAGTTGTATATTTTTAGGTTTCATTAAATTTTCTTTCAAACTTATTGTGCATATATCAATCAAAAAGTTTAGATTTGTGCACTGAAACGTTTGCAATTGGAAAAAAAATCGTAATTTGCACTCGTTTTAAGAGAGAAGGGCGCTTTTAGGGAGAGATGCTCGAGTGGTTGAAGAGGCACGCCTGGAAAGCGTGTATACGCCTAAAGTGTATCGCGGGTTCGAATCCCGCTCTCTCCGCGGTAATAGAAAATAATAAAAAGAAATAAACAAATACGAGAATTTATTAATCTTAAAAATTAAACACACAATGAAAAAGTATTTTGCAAAAGCATTCTTGGGCTTGTGTGCCCTTGGAACTTCTACTGTAGCATTTGCTCAGGACGCAGCAGCTCCAGCTGTTGAATCAGGTATGCATCAAGCATTAAAAACAAAGTTTATTGAAGGTGGTGCAGACTTCATGAGTTTGGTTGCTATCGCTTTGATTTTTGGTTTGGCTTTCTGCTTGGAAAGAATTATTTATTTGAACTTGGCTGAAACAAATTCAAGCAAATTGTTAAAAGGCATTGAAGAAGCACTTGATAAAGGTGATGTAGAAGCTGCAAAGGCTATCGCTCGCGATACAAGAGGTCCTATTGCATCTATCGCTTATCAGGGTTTGATGAGAATCGATCAGGGTGTTGACGTAGTTGAAAGATCTATCGTTTCTTACGGTGGTGTTCAAGGTGGTTTGTTGGAAAAGAATTTATCTTGGGTTACATTGTTTATCGCTATGGCTCCATCTCTAGGATTCTTGGGAACTGTTGTTGGTATGATTATGGCGTTCGATAAAATCGAACAGGTTGGTGATATCAGCCCTACAGTTGTTGCAGGTGGTATGAAAGTTGCGTTGATTACTACAGTTGGTGGTTTGATCGTTGCTTTGATTCTTCAGATTTTCTACAACTATTTGTTGAGTAAATTGGAATCAATTTTGAACCAGATGGAAGACGCTTCAATTTCTTTGATCGACTTGGTTATCAAATACAACCTGAAATTTAAAAAATAATTTGAATCATGGCAGTTACTAAAATAAGAAAAATATCCAGTTGGACTCTGTTGATCAGTGCGATCATCAGTATTGTTGTTCTGGGTATGTTTTTCACAGGAGGTGTCGTAGACCCTGCTGCTGAAATGAAGGAGCCAGTGTATACTGAGCTGCTTTTACAGTGGACTTATGTATTGTTCTTCGCAACAATCGCATGTACCTTGTTAATGGCTTTATGGCAGTTCGCCGGATCTTTAAAGCATGATTTTAAATCAGCCATGGGGACTTTGGTCGTTGTTGTATTGTTCTTTGCTATGTTAGGTGTTACTTATTCTATGGCAGATGCAACTCCTTTAACAGGTCTTAATGCTGATTCTCAAGTTTATAATACTGCTACTTGGTTGAAAATTACAGATATGTGGATTTATTCTACTTATATCTTGATTGCTTTAATCTTGTTAGTTGCTGTATTGGGTAGTATCAAGAAGATTTTAAATAAATAATAAGAAAACAGGAAGAAAAAATGGGTAAGAAAAGAAAGACACCGGGTATCAATGGTTCTTCTTCTGCCGATATTGCCTTCATGTTACTTATCTTCTTCCTTATTACAACTTCAATGGATACAGACCAAGGTTTGGCAAGACGTTTGCCGCCTCCTGTTCCAAAAGATCAGAAGAATGATACAGATGTTGATATCAAGAAACGTAATTTGTTGGTTGTATTGGTAAGTAGTACAAACCAGGTTCTTTGCGGTAATGAAATCGTTGATATCAAGGACTTGAAAGACAAGGTAAAAGAATTCGTTGATAATCCATATAATGATGAAAATAAACCTGAGAAAATCGAGGTTGATGTTCCATTCTTTGGAAAAACAATGGTAACTAAAAATCACGTAATCTCATTGCAGAATGACCGTGGTACAGAATATCAAACTTATATTGATGTTCAGAACGAATTGGCTGCTGCATATAATGAATTACGTAACGATATTTCTAAAAAGAAATTCGGTAAGTTATTTATGGATTTAGAAGAAGAACAGCAGAAAGCTGTTCAAAAGATTTATCCTCAGAAGATTTCTGAAGCTGAACCTAAAAACTACGGAGGTAAGTAAAGATGGGAAAATTTAGTAAAGCGGGCGGACGTGAAATGCCCGAATTGAATACGTCATCATTACCTGACTTGGTATTCGCTTTCTTGTTCTTCATCATGATGGTAACATCAATGCGTGAAGTGACTTTGAAGGTACAGGTCAAGGCTCCTCAGGCTACTGAACTTCAGAAATTGGAAAAGAAATCATTGGTGACTTTCATCTATGTTGGTAAACCAATGAAAGAATTTCAGGCTAAGATGGGTTCTGAAACACGTATTCAGTTGAACGACCAATTCGCTGAGACTTCTGAAATTCAGGATTACATCGCTCAGGAAAAATCTAGTATGAAAGAAGAAGATCAGCCATTCATGACTGTTTCTATCAAAGCTGATAGAGAAACGAAAATGGGTGTGATTACTGATATCAAACAGGCTTTACGTGAAGCATATGCTTTGAAGATCAGTTATTCTGCTGCTCCTCGAGTTAAGTAAGATTTTTTATTCTTAACATAATTAAGAACTCCATAAATCTCACATTGAGATTTATGGAGTTCTTTTTTTATTCAGGCAAATATTTTATAAACTAAAATTTATTTGTATATTTATGAATAAAATCATAGAAAAAAGCGTACATTTGTATTAAAATGTAAGTTTACTTAATTGATAAGTTATAAATTATGGCACACCATCAGTTAGATGAATTAGATGAAAAGATTTTAAAGCTCATTATAGGTAATGCTCGTTTACCTTTTTTGGAGGTTGCACGTATTTGTCAAGTCTCAGGAGCTGCCATTCATCAGCGTATCCAAAAATTAATGAATCTTGGTATTCTTAAAGGATCGGAGTTTATTGTTGACAATACCAAAGTCGGTTATGATACTTGTGCTTACATGGGATTGTATTTGAATTCTCCAGGTCAGTTCCCTACAGTGACTGCAGCATTAAAAGAAATACCAGAGGTAGTAGAATGTCATTATACAACTGGAAAATACGATTTGTTTATAAAGATATATGCAAAGAATAATCAGCATTTGTTGAATATTATTCATACTAAATTGCAGCCTTTAGGATTGGCTCGTACGGAAACACTGATTTCGTTTAAAGAAGCTTTTAAGAGACCAATCAATATTGAATTGAGTGATGACGATGAATAAATCTTCATTTGTTTCAATAAGACAAGCTGAATTGGCTGACTTGGATTCAATCATGCGAATCTTTGACAGAGCTCGACAATTCATGATTTCAGTTGGTAATCCTACTCAATGGGGAGATGGATATCCGGAAGTTGATTTGATGATTGAAGAAATTAAGTTAAATCATTGCTATGTTGTGTTGAATGAATCTAAGCTGATTGTAGCAACTTTCTGTTATATTGAAGGTGATGATCCGACATATCATGTTATAGAGTCTGGAAAGTGGCTAAATAATGATTCTTATGCTGTTTTACATAGACTGGCTTCTGATGGAACAGTCAAAGGTATCGGAAAGCTTTGTTTGGATTGGTGTTTTAAACATACCACCAATTTACGAGTAGATACACACAAGGATAATAAGGTTTTACAGAATATTTTATCTGATTATGGATTTACTTATTGTGGTATTATTTATGTTCGTAATCATTCACCAAGATTAGCTTATCAGCGAGTTGTATATTGATATAAATATTTGTCATTATATAAATAAAAAAGGATTTATTTCTTTTAGAAATAAATCCTTTTTATTTTTTTGCTGTCTGTATAATTAGAATTCAGCGTTATTCGGAGTACGTGGGAATGGAATTACATCACGAATGTTAGCCATACCGGTAACGAATAACAATAGACGTTCAAAACCTAGTCCAAATCCAGCATGAGGGCAAGATCCGTATTTACGAGTATCAAGATACCACCACATATCTTTCATTGGAATGTGCAATTCTTCAATTCTTGCCATTAGTTTGTCATAGTTTTCTTCACGAACGCTACCGCCAATTATTTCACCGATTTGTGGGAATAAGACATCTGTACCTTGAACTGTTTTACCATCTGCATTTTGCTTCATATAGAAAGCTTTAATTTCTGCAGGGTAGTCGATCATAATAACAGGCTTTTTAAAATGCTCTTCTACCAAATAGCGTTCATGTTCGCTGGCAAGATCACATCCCCAATATACAGGGAATTCGAACTTCTTACCTTTTGCTATGGCTTCTTCTAATATCTTGATTCCTTCTGTATATGGTAGGCGTTTAAATTCTGTATTTACAACGCTTTGTAAACGCTCGATAAGACCCTTATCTACCATCTTATTCAAGAAAGCTAAGTCGTCTTTACAGTTGTCTAATGCCCATTGTACGCAATATTTAATGAAGTCTTCTTCAAGATCCATCAAATCTTGTAAGTCTGCAAAAGCAACTTCCGGTTCAACCATCCAGAATTCTGCCAGGTGACGAGGTGTATTAGAATTCTCTGCTCGGAATGTAGGGCCAAATGTGTAAATTGAACCTAAAGCTGTGGCAGCTAATTCACCTTCTAACTGGCCGGAAACAGTAAGACTAGCCTGTTTGCCAAAGAAATCATCATCATATATGATAGAACCATTCTCATCTTTTTTCAAATCATACAGATTCTTTGTGGTAACCTGGAACATTTGACCGGCTCCTTCACAATCTGAAGCTGTGATGATTGGTGTATGAAAATAGAAGAATCCGCGCTCATGGAAATATTTGTGGATGGCAATAGCCATATTATGACGAATACGGAAAACTGCACCAAAGGTATTAGTACGTGGACGTAGGTGTGCTATTTCACGTAAGAATTCCATTGAGTGACCTTTCTTCTGTAAGGGATAAGTATTGTCACAACCTCCAAGAACTTCAATTTCTTGTGCTTGAATTTCGGCAGATTGACCAGAGCCAACTGATTCTACTAATTTACCATTCACACTTAGACAAGCACCTGTAGTAACTTGTTTCATTACTTCTTCATCGAAGTTGGCAATGTCAACAACTATCTGTATGTTATTGATTGTAGAACCATCGTTTAAGGCAATAAAATTAACTTGTTTACTGCCACGGCGAGTACGAACCCAGCCTTTTACATTTACACTAGAACCGTAATTTGTACATTTTAATAAATCTACAATTTTAGTTCTTCTTAAATTTTCCATTATCTTGTTATTTATTATATTCGAAAATTATTCAAAAGCACCCATACGTAGTGCATTTACTTCTTTTTCGTTTAGATAACGCCATTTACCACGGCTTAAGTTCTTCTTTGTTAAACCAGCAAAATAAACACGGTCCAATTTTACAACGTGATATCCTAAAGATTCGAATATACGACGAACAATTCTGTTGCGCCCTGAATGAATTTCAATACCAACCTGGCTCTTGTCTAATTCATTGGCGTAACTGATTGCGTCAGCGTGGATTTCACCGTCTTCAAGTTCAAGACCATTTGCTATTTTTTCCATGTCTTCGATAGAAACATTCTTGTCTAACCAGACGTGATAAATCTTTTTCTTTTTAAATGAAGGGTGTGTAAGTTTTGAAGCTAAATCACCATCATTTGTTAATAACAGAACACCAGTTGTATTACGGTCAAGACGACCAACCGGGTAAATTCTTTCTGTACATGCATTTTTTACAAGATCCATAACTGTTAGACGTTCTTGAGGATCTTCAGAAGTAGTTACACAATTCTTTGGTTTATTAAGAACGATGTAAACTTTACTTTCAATTTGTACAGGTTTGTTGTTGAATGTAACGTTATCTGAGCGTGTAATCTTTGTTCCCAATTCAGTAACAACAACATCATTTACTTTAACGTTTCCTGCCTGGATGAATTCATCAGCTTCACGACGTGAACAAACGCCTGCATTTGACAAGAACTTGTTCAAACGAATTGGTTCGTTTGGATCAGCTAAAACTTCCTTATATTTAAGTTGTTTTTGGAAGTTGTATTTTGCATTCGGATTATAATTGTTGCTGGATTTACGGTTGTTATTAGGACGGCGGTTATTGTTGCGATTGTTATTATTGTTATAGCGATTACCACCGAAATTGTTACCTCCACCATAGTTGTTTCCATAATTACCACCGTAATTATTTCCACCACCGAAATTGTTACCGTAAGAACGGTTACCGCGATCTTGTTGATCGAAATTAGTGCGATTGTCTCCTACACGCGGTCTTCTCTTTTTTACAGTTCCTTCCTGTCCACTACTTGTAACATTTGGATTGCTACTATAAACAGGGCGGTTGAAAGAACGTTGATCATTATTAAATGAACGATTTCCGAATTGGCGATTTTGATTGTAGCCTCCGTCACGGTTTTGATTGTTATAATTATTATTACGATTGTTATTATATGGACGATTATTTCCATATCCACCTCGATTATCATAACGTTGCTGGTATCCTTGTCCATTATTACCGTAGTCATTAAATTGGCGATCTCCATAAGAACGATAATTACTACGATCATTAGGCTGTTGACGATTATAAGGTCTACGTTCATAGTTTCCATCCTGGCGATTATACCCCGCATTAAAAGGTCTTCTTTCGCCATCCTCAGAGTTGTTTTCTCTGTAATTGCCCGTCATAACTCTTCTTGGGCGTGAAGGCTGTTGCTGTTGTTGCTGTGCCTCGTCTTTTTCTTCTGTACTCATTGTTGTGAAATTTCTATAAAAGGTTTATAACTTGATAACCTCACGGTTACCTGTAATTCAAAATATTTATATGTTAAAAAATAAATTTTATGTCTTAGAGTTTTATAAATCGATCTAATTTTAATGATTGTATTCCAAACTCTTCAAACGCGTTTTTCTTTCTAAATGATTACTTTGTTTATCAAAAACGAGTTTGGAATACAATTATTTATGTTATTACATTCCTGTATAATTGTGAGGCGTAATTGCTTTTAATTCTGCTTTTACCTTATCATCGACATTAAGTGTATCAATGAATTCCTTAATTGATTGTTCTGTAATACCAGTATTAGTACGAGTTAATGCTTTTAATGCTTCATATGGTTTAGGGTAACCTTCACGACGTAAAATAGTCTGAATGCCTTCGGCTACAACAGCCCAGCATTTGTCAAGATCAGCAGCCAAAGCTTTTTCATTCAGTAATAATTTACCCAAACCTTTTAATAAACTCTTGAATGCAATCTCAATATGTGCCATAGGAACACCTACGTTACGAAGAACAGTAGAGTCTGTTAAGTCACGCTGTAAGCGTGAGATCGGCAATTTAGAAGATAAATGTTCAAGAATAGCATTAGCGATGCCTAAGTTTCCTTCGGCATTTTCAAAATCAATAGGATTTACTTTGTGCGGCATAGCTGAAGAACCAACTTCTCCTGCTTTAATCTTCTGCTTGAAGTATTCCATTGAAATATATTGCCAGAAATCTTTATTTAGGTCCATCAAAATGGTATTGATGCGTTTCATACCATCAAAGATAGCACCTAAATTATCATAATTAGAAATCTGTGTAGTCCATTCCTCACGCTGTAGGCCTAAAGATTCTTTTACAAACTTGTTAGCAAAAGATTTCCAGTCGTATTCAGGATATGCAACATGATGAGCATTAAAATTACCTGTTGCTCCTCCAAATTTAGCTGTAATAGGAACTGCTTTTAATAAATTCAATTGTTGTTTCAAACGGTAAACGAATACCATAATTTCTTTACCCAAACGAGTTGGAGAAGCAGGCTGGCCATGAGTTTTTGCTAACATAGGAATATTCATCCATTCGTTTGCATAATTCTCCAAAGTAGAGATTACTTCTTCCAATCCTGGATAATAAACATCGTTAAGAGCCTCTTTTAAAGATAAAGGAACAGATGTATTATTTATATCTTGAGAAGTTAATCCAAAATGGATAAATTCATGATATTTTTCAGCTAAGAAATGATCTGTTTTTTCTTTAATGAAATATTCAACAGCTTTAACATCATGATTTGTTGTTTTCTCAATTTCTTTAACGCGTAAAGCATCTTCTTCAGTAAATTCTTTATAAACGTTACGAAGCCAGTTTTTAACCTCATCCGTTCTTAATTCACTTAATTGCGGAAGATATTCAGAAAGAGCTATTAAATACTCTATTTCAACTCGCACTCTATATCTGATTAGCGCGAATTCGGAAAAATAAGCTGAAAGGTTTTCTGCTTTGCTCCAATATCGCCCGTCTACAGGTGATATGGCAGTTAGTGTTGATAACATCATATTTCTTTAATACATTATATGTTATGTAGAGTTGCAAATTTAATGAATTTCTGCAGATTATACCTAAGAGGTTCTTTAAAATTTCTGATTTTAATTATTATCTGTTGATTTTTAGTCTGTTTTAACCTATTCAATGCTCGTTAAATATTTATTTGTGAGAAGAACCTCTGTTTAAAATTGTTCGAGAGTGAATTTTTTTTGAATTTTTTTATTCAAATATTTGGAGGTTTAAAAAAAAGACGTACCTTTGCACCGTCTTAAAGAGATAAGACGGTAGAAAACTAAAAATCAAAATATTTGAAAAGGGCGTTTAGCTCAGCTGGTTCAGAGCATCTGCCTTACAAGCAGAGGGTCGG
>JAHHQS010000128.1 GCA_020026285.1 Parabacteroides sp.
AAACCCATTGGCAGAGTTAAATATGCGCTGATTTAATTCCGCCAACGAGTTAATAAAAATAATAAGTATAAAGCTTTTCGGACTGAAATATTTACCAGAAATAATTACTTGAAAACGACCAAATGAATAGCAGATATTATAAGATTGAACTATCTTTGTGGCATGAAGGAATTTATCATAAGCGAAGCACAATCAGAAAAAGCCGTTCTAGTCGGTTTAATTACTCCAAGACAGAACGAACAGAAAGTTAAAGAATATTTGGATGAATTAGCTTTCTTAGCTGACACAGCAGGAGTTGAAGCTGTTAAAAATTTCTATCAAAAATTAGATGGTCCTAATTCTGTCACTTTCGTTGGTACAGGTAAATTAATGGAAATAAAGGAATATGTAGTTGAGAATGAAATCGGCACTGTCATTTTTGATGATGAACTTTCAGCCAAACAACTTCGTAATATTGAAAAAGAGTTACAAGTAAAAATATTAGACAGAACAAATCTGATTCTGGATATTTTTGCTCGCCGCGCTCAAACAGCTCATGCTAAAACACAAGTTGAACTTGCTCAATATCGTTATATGTTACCAAGATTAACTCGTTTATGGACGCACTTGGAACGTCAGCGCGGAGGTGTTGGAATGCGTGGTCCCGGTGAAACTCAGCTTGAAACAGATAGACGACTGATCCTTGATAAAATTTCACGATTAAAAAAAGAATTAGTCAACATAGATAAGCAAAAAAGTGTACAACGACAGAATCGAGGGAAAATGGTTCGTGTTGCTTTGGTGGGTTATACTAATGTTGGAAAATCAACATTGATGAATTTACTAAGTAAAAGTGAAGTTTTTGCAGAAAATAAATTATTTGCTACACTTGACACAACTGTCCGTAAAGTTATTATAGATAATCTACCTTTTTTACTTTCAGACACTGTTGGGTTTATTCGTAAATTACCAACAGAATTAGTTGAATCTTTTAAATCAACCCTAGACGAAGTCAGAGAAGCTGATCTGTTAGTTCATGTTGTAGATATTTCCCATCCGACATTTGAAGAACAGATCGAAGTAGTTAATAAAACGCTTGCAGAAATTGATGATAGAGAGAAACCAATGATTATGGTTTTCAATAAAGTGGACGCTTTTACTTTTGTTCCAAAGGATGATGATGATCTAACTCCCAGAAAAAAAGAGAATATCGATCTGGAAGAACTAAAGAGTACATGGATGGCTAAAATGCAAGATAACTGCATCTTCATTTCCGCAAAACAAAAAACAAATATTGATGAATTAAAAGCATTACTTTATGAGCGTGTAAAACAAATCCACATCACACGTTTCCCTTATAATGACTTCTTATTTCAGAATTATGAAGACATGTAATCTTTTAAGACAATCAAAATAAACAAAAGCCTGTAAGTAATGAACTTACAGGCTTTTATTTTCGATGGCCAGTAGTAATTATTCCACTTGAAATTTTCTACTAACTTTTATTAGATTCGTTGCAAAATTTACCACATTAGTTGTTTCATGCAACATATTCAAATAAACCATTGTTACTTTTGTACTACCGGCATGACCTTGGATTCGTTTTAATTCTTCTTTATTTAATAGGGTTAGTTCTTCTACAAGGTCCTGTGATGTCTGTAACAATAAAGTGAAATCTCCATAATGGTTGGTAGCTATAGTATCCGAACAGCGTTCTAAATAATCAATTACCTTATTTAATGTTTCCTTGAAATCATTCTTCTGTATATCAGAAAGTGGTTTAAAGTTATTATCGATATGTACTTTACAAGGTTCACTTAACCGAAGTATACTATAGACAATCTCACTTGCAAAATCATTACTTTGATAGTAATATAATCCTTTATCTATAGCAATATCTCGATCTAATAAGGTAACACCTAATGTTCCGACACGTTTAACCTGCTTCAAATCTTCTTTTTTCTCTTCAATACTGATCAAAACACGACGTAAATCTTTTAAATTTTCATTCATAAAGCCAGTTACGGCCATATTAAGTGTTTTGGCTGCAAACATTAAATCTTCTTTTAATTCATCTCTACTATGTTGACGGAATAGATTTAACGCTTCTATCGGATTTGTCGTGGTCTTTAGCTGTGCAAGAGTAGAATTCAACTGTCCTTGCATAACTTCTTTATCTTTTTTCTTCTTATAAATTAAATGGCTGCGTATTAATGAATAAACAGCTAAAGCAATCATCGCTAGAATAGCAGGTATACCACCCCAATAAATAATCAAGGTTACAATAAAACAAATAGTAAATGCTGCTCCGGCTGTAATAAACCAACCTCCAATCACAGAAAGCACACCCGTAATACGATATACGGCACTTTCTCTTCCCCAGGCACGGTCAGCTAAAGAAGACCCCATAGCAACCATAAAAGCTACGTACGTTGTTGACAAAGGTAATTTCAAAGAAGTTCCTACTGCTATTAAAAGTCCGGACAATACAACGTTTACAGAAGCTCGAACCAAATCAAAACTTGCATGTTCTTCAAGAATTATTTCCTGATTATTAAATCGTCTATCTATCCAATTTTTCATGGGAACTGGAACAACATTCATTATCGTTGTCGCAGTATTACTTGATAAACGAACCAATACCCTTGCTACCGGAGAGGTTCCAAAATTCTCTTCTCCATCCGATTGACGAGCAAGATCAACTGAAGTTTTCACCACATTATGTGCTTTTTTTGATGTCAACAAGGCTATAACCATTATCACACCAGCTCCTAACAAGAAATACCAAGGTGTTTTAGCCGATCCCTGAAGAGATGTCATTAGGAATGTATCTGGAGTGGTTGTTCCTCCTTGTGCAACATAATCAGTAAAAGCCGAATAACCCGCTAATGGAACACCAATAAAATTCACCAAATCATTACCGGCAAAAGCCAATGCCAAAGCAAATGTACCCATCAAAACAATAATTTTAAAGACATTTATCTTTAACATATGCATGATCTGCATCAAGATGGTGAAACCTATAAAACAATATAAGACTAAATCAGCCGTATGAGTAAATATATAATCAGCGATAGGTCCTGATAAGAAAGGACTTGATTTCAAGCCTTTAAATAACATAAAATAAACTATTGATGTTGCGGCTAATCCTCCAAATATTCCTATAAAATATTTAGCTGTTTTTCTATAATTAAAGGTAAATATCAAACGGGATATATATTGTACCAAAGTTCCAAAAACAAAAGCAATTGCTACAGACATGAAAATACCAAGAATCACGGTAAGTGCTTTATCCGTATTCATCAAATTTCCTATTTGTAACAAACCTTCCGTATCATTTATTAATTTAATCATGGAGTATGCAACTGTACCTCCCAACAATTCAAAAACTAAAGAAACAGTTGTTGATGTAGGCATTCCCAAAGAATTAAAGATATCCAACAAAACAACATCTGTCAACATTACGGCAACAAGAATGCACATAATTTCTGAGAAGTAAAAGTATTGAGGTTGATAAATACCATGCCTTGCTATATCCATCATACCATTTGATAAAGCGGCACCTACTAAAATTCCTACAGCAGCAATAATCATTATTACTCGAAAAGAAGCAGCCTTTGAACCTATTGAAGCATTCAAAAAGTTAACGGCATCGTTACTAACACCTACCGATAAATCAAAGATTGCCAAAATCGCTAGAAAAATCACCAAAAAGAGATAAAACGTTTCCATAAAAAATGTATATATTTCTAGTTGCAAATTTCTTTCATATCTGTTTCATTGATATGTCGCAGATATTACAAAACTATTACAAGCAGAAAATATATACATTTTCTTATACCACTAATATCACCAGATATTAGATTAAAAACACTTATTGTGCAGTCAATTCCAAGATACGACTAGTAGTTTGTCCTAATGATAAAACATTCAATCCAACTTTCATCAAATAATCACCTGAATAAATTTTTCCATTAGCATAGAATTTAGATTTTTCGCCTGGCATCAAATTGATTTCCTCTATCTTATACATCTTATTGGGATCTAATCCCTGTAAATGTAAAGGAAATACTGCTTCTCCCCAACGAGGATGTATATCATATGCATAAAGAACAGATTTTGATTTATCCTCATTAACATCCATTACAGCCATATGTTCTGTTTCATATGGTGAAACCAAACGATAGAGATCTCCATCTAATATGACTTCTTTCAATCTTTTAAAATTAGCAACTGCATTCTGGCAGAAAGTTAATTCATCAGGAGTCAGATTTTTAAGTCCAATATCGAATCCCATTTTACACATCATAGCAACATCGACTCTGAACTTAACAGATGTACGTCCATTCCAACTAGTGACATGAGCACACAAGGCTTTTGATGGTAAGAATTGAGAGAATCCCCATTGAATGAATAAACGTTCTATGGGATCGGTATTATCACTTGGCCAAAACTCTGTAAAATATTTTAATGCTTCATAATCACAACGGGCTCCACCTCCTGAACACAACATCATTGGAAGATTTGGATATTTTGATTTAACTCGTTTCAAAACATTATATAACCCTCTAACATAGTCCACATACAACTGATTCTGTTTTTCTTTTAAATAAGGAGAATAAATATTAGTTATAGGACTATTACAATCCCATTTAAAAAATGCCAATTTAGGATTTTCCTGCATTAATCCATCTACGACTCCAAAAACGAAATCCTGAACTTCCGGATTAGACAAATCCAAAACTAACTGATTACGGAAATAATATGTTTCTCGATTAGGTAGTTTTATAATCCATTCCGGATGTTTCTTCGCCAGATTACTTTTTGGATTCACCATTTCAGGTTCAATCCATATACCGAATTTAACTCCTGCCTTTTCAGCTTCTTTTACCAAGAAAGGAACACCATGAGGTAATTTGCTCTTCATAACCTGCCAATCACCTAATCCGGCATGATCATCATTACGAGGAAATTCATTTCCAAACCAACCATCATCAAGTAAAAACATATCAACTCCTAAATGTCTGGCTTCTTTCATCAGTGTACATAACTTTTCCTCATTGAAATTAAAACTAGTATTCTCCCAATTATTTAATAATGTCAAGCGATCTCCTTTTCCATCTTTTAACTGATAATTTCTAGCCCATGCATGTAAATTTCTACTAGCCTGTCCTTTTCCCTGATCACTACGTGTAAATATAAATTCCGGAGTAACAAACACCTCATTTGCTTTAAGTTCATACTGAGAAGCATAAGGATTTATTCCTGATATCACTCGCAAGTTACTTTTATTATCAACTTCAAAAGTAAATCTAAAATTACCTGTCCAACCTATAGTTCCTAATACAACTTCTCCCTCATGTTCTTCTGCAGGCCTATTAAATCCTAATTCAAAAAAAGGATATAGATGCATCGCTGCACGTGAACCTAATTTCGTATCCAATATTTTCTTTCCATACTGAAGCTGCTGAGTAGTCATATTCATTTCTCTAGCCCAGTCTCCATTAAATTCTGTCAAATAATAAGAAGGTCGTTCAAAATAAATAATTGAAGATGCATATCTATTTAAGATAATAGGCTTCTTTTCATGATGTGTAATCTCTGTCCACGTCTTAATTACATTTTCTTTCTTATATGCCAAATAGTGAATATTTACTGATAATGGATACTTTTCATCTTTTAACTGAATAACTGTTTCTGTAGAATTAGAATCAATTAATTTTTGTTCTGAAGATACATAAGTCAATATTGTACTCATATTTCCATCAGCATGAGTTATACCTAAAGCTGGTTCAAAATAATCTTCAGCACCAGAAGTCATATAGATTTCCCAACCTCTTTTTCCCACACCGGCATCCCAACCTCCAGGAGAAAGATTGTCAAGATCCGAATCGTTTAATAGCTTTGGCCCTAGATATGCTTGATATAAACGCCCGTTATCAGCTTTTTTATAAACCAAATCTGTTTCATTTGTTGATATTCGAATCGTATTTTCATCTGCCTTTACCGAAGATGGCAAATAACTAACGAATAAAAATGTAATGATTAAAATTAAATACTTTTTCATGATAATAAATCTTAATATAAAGTTATTTTTTCATATCGTATTTTGAATATATCCTTAATGGGTAAAAGATACTCCAATAGACCAAAGACAAAAATACCTATTTATCTCCACAAAAAGATCATTAAAATTTTTATTTATATGAGATTTCTAAATCTTGCCCCATTACATAGATAAAGCTCATATTTATATGTAATAAATATGAGCTTTATATCTCAATAAATCAGACTAAACTGATTTATCTGTTTACTTCAGAATTATTCCATACCTGGATTTTGTTGCAAGTTTGAATTTCGATTCATTTCATCACGTGAAATAGGAGCAAAATACATCTTATTGTCCCAACGGCGATTTTCACGGAACTTCAAGCTCTGAACATAGTAATGATAATCCCAAGTATCTTCATTATGGATATAAGGTTTGTTTGCTGTCTTACCAGGTTTCAATCTGGCAAAGACCAAAATACCTGTCAGTTCCTTACTATTAGTTTCAGGAGCAATCATCCAGCGACGAACATCATAATAACGAGATTCTTCATAGGCTAATTCTACACGACGTTCATGACGAACAAATTCACGCATATCAGCCTGAGTGAAAGACTTCTTCTGAGCAGCCAAAGCACTCTTAGTATCTTTAATACCAATACGACCACGTAATGCATCCAAATATTTAACGGCTTCATCCAATTCATTTAATTCGACACTAGCTTCAGCAGCAACCAAATACATTTCAGCCAAACGAATATAAGTCCATGGAACCAACTGTGGATAATATTGACCATCAACTGTTGGATCAATCAATTTACGCTCGTAATAACCAGTCCAGGAACCATTCCAATCTTCAATCGGGCCTTTTCTAGTATCAATACCATTCATACCTTTGAACTGAACAATTTCACCTGTCGGCAATTCTAGTTTAATTTCAGAATCACCATCTGTCATTTCATAATAACCACATTGCAAACGGCCCAGCGGAGTTGGATCCAGACCTGCAGCATCAGCAGGGCGAGGACGTCCCCATTCATTACCATCAGTACCAACTGTTGCATAGAAACGAGGTTCGCGACCATTATAAGGATTTCCAATTTGGAAATCACCCGGTTTACTCATACCTTCAGGAAGAGTGCCATCTTCAAATTCAAAAGCCATTACTAAATCCTGAGTCGGAGTAATACCAGACCAGTTGTGATAACCATTAGGACCATGTTGTAACGGAAGATTGTTCTTTTCCGCACCACTTAAATTACCAAATGGATGAACCCAAATCTGTTCTTTATTATTAGTAACAATAATCTTATTCCATTTATTAGCTCTTTCTGTATTTGAACCACCTGTACAATCAAGTAATTCATAACTACCACTATTAATTACAGCAACAGCAGCCTCACGAGCTCTCTTGTAAGTATCGGCTCTATCTCCATCGAATTGATTACAAGCTAACGTATTAACAGAACGGTCTGCATACAAAGGACTAGCTACATGCAACAATATTCTTGCTTTTAAAGCAGTAGCAGCACCTTTCGTTACGCGACCCAAATTAGCATCAGAAACTGTTTCAGGAAGATTCTGTTCCGCAATTTCGCAATCCTTTACAATGAATTCCATACACTCCTTCATCGTATTTCTAGCAGGAGTCATTTTATCCAATTCATTCATACCCATCGGTTCCTCAACAATAGGGACACCACCATAACCTCTTACCAACTCGGTGTATAGATAAGCACGTAAAAAATGAGCTTCACCTTTCATAGCTTTTAAGTCAAAGCCATTCTTTTCAGGAACTTTATCTATATTAGCAATGACACTATTAGCATAACGAATTCCTTTATAACGATCTCTCCATTTAAAAGGACAGTTACCATTATCATACCACTGCAAGTCACTCTGAGAGACATTGGCTTCATTTACCGGAATCATTCCATAATTATGAGTAAAATAGCCATCATCGGTCAAACCTGTAGTTGAATGCTCTTTCGCGCCATGCTGTACATAACTATATATCTGGTTAACAAAAGCCTGTGTCAGATTTGGATCTGAGAATACAGCTTCCTCAGTATATTCATTAGTCGGAGTGATATCCATAAAGTCCGAACAAGAACTTAAAGATATTGTAGATCCGAAAATCAACGCTAAAGCCAGTTTATTTATATTTTTCATAATAATCAAATTTAGAATGTTATTGATGCACCAAAGTTCATAACTCTTCTTTGAGGATATTGCTTACCAGTATCTGTAGCTTCAGGGTCCTGAACCTTAACACCATCTATAGTAAACAAGTTAGTTGCATTAACAAATATGCGTAAATTAGAAATACCAGCCTGCTGAACACGAGGGAAATTAAAGGTATAACCTAATTCAATATTCTTTAAACGAACATAATCTGTATTGTAGATATAATAGGTATTCCTATTTGAAACCCAATATTCATTTTCACGATTATAAATTCTTGGATGTTCTGCACTCGGATTTTCTGGAGTCCAACGATTCTCATATGTTGTTCTATAGAAGTTTCCTGCTTCACCAGCACGTTCACGCCAGATATAAGTTTCACCGCCAAATGCTCCCTGGAACAAAGCCATGATATCAAAATTATTCCATGAAGCGTTCAATGTCAAACCTGCCACGAAACGAGGTTCTGTATTTTTCTTACTACGGACACGGTCATCGGCAGTAATCTTTCCATCACCATCAATATCTTTAAACTTGATATCTCCAGGACGTGCCCCCGGCCATTTAGCTTTAGTAGCATCGACATCGGCCTGATCATAGAAAACACCATCATAAATGTAATAAAGACTTGTATTTGCAGGAGATCCTGTAGACTGCTGGTAAACAGGAACACCAGGAGTTTCATCCCAATACAAAATCTTATTCTTGGCGTATGTCATGTTCAAAGAAACACCATAATCAACTTTATTTGCTTTATCGTTCCATGTAATCAATGATTCGAAACCACGGTTACACATCTCGCCCAAGTTTTCACGAGGCAATGTGATACCAGATGTTTCAGGAAGAGATGCATTACGATAAATCAACATATTTGTACGTTTATGATAGAATATATCACTTTCCCATGTCAATCGATTTTGCAAGAACTTAAAGTCTAAACCGATATTGTATGTAGTACCAACTTCCCAAGTGATATTTGGATTAGGAGTACGACTAGGTTCCAATGTATTATTATAAGTAGTACCGAACAAGTAATTAGGGCCAAATTTATATGTATTCAAATATTGAATAGAACGGTCTAAACTACCCCACTCATTCAACAAGGCATCATTACCTGTCTGTGAAATAGATCCACGAAGTTTGAAATAATCAATAAAAGGAATATTGTCTTTCCACCAACTTTCTTCTGAAGCACGCCATGCAACTGAAACACCAGGGAAGAAACCATAACGTTCGTCTTTAGGGAATCGATAAGAACCATCAGCACGCCACACAAACTCAGCGATATATCTTTCTTTAAAATTATAAGAAAAACGACCGAAATAGTTCAAACGAGCTTCTTCCCATGTATGACCACCGTTAGTTAGTTCAGCAACACCACCGGCATCCATATCATCAATCTGATCTGACAAGAAATATTTACGGAAAGCAGACAAATAAGCTTGTTTTCTATATTCCGATTCAACACCGGCTGTTACACCAATATTATGATCACCAAAACCCCTTTCGTAACTAATAACAGCATTCGCCATCCAGAAAGTCTGGTCTGTATGTTGTTCTGTCAATTCAGGAGTAGCCGGTCCTTTCTGACCAGGAGTCAGTTTATGTTCAGGATTACCATCCCAAGAATACAAAGTCCAAGGAGTATTAAATCTCTTTCTCATCTTGAAGTATTTATCGAATGATGCACTACCCATCACACTCAAACCTTCAACTCCTGGAATTTTCACATTTAACTTTAATGTATTCTGAATATAATAATCTTTTTGATTATCATAACCTGTAGCATCTGTACCAGTAACTACTGGATTATCTCCGTATTCAATATCTGGTCCAGGTTCACCTGTAGGCCAATAACCTGGCATAGTCGGTTTGCTTCGAACTAATGCTGTAAAAATATCACCAGCACTTTTTGTCGGATATTTACGTTCCTCCATACGACCTATAGTTCCATATGAAATATCAACATATTTATTAATCTTTGCATCGATATTGGCACGGATACTATATTGATCATAACGGTTGGCAGAATTCTTGTAAATACCATCTTCACCGTTGGCAGCTAAATTGACATAGAATTTGAACTTATCAGAACCTCCACTAATACTTACATCATGACGATACATTGGTGAAGCATTTTTAATTGTTTCTTCAAACCAGTCTGTACTTGGATGTCCCCAAGGATCTTGTCCATTACGGAATAAATCCAAGTCTTCCTGTGAATAGACCGGATTACCTCCGACATTCGTATTAATTTCATTCAATAATGTTGCATATTCAAACGCATTACACATTTCAGGCAATCTTGTAGGAGTTGAGAAACCCATATTTCCATTATAAGAAATAGTAGGTTTTCCTTCCTTACCACGTTTTGTCGTAACCAAGATTACACCATTGGCAGCACGAGAACCATAAATTGCAGCAGAAGCATCTTTCAATACAGAAATAGATTCAATTTCATTCGGATTAATACGATCCAAACCTCCAGCTCGTCCAGGAACTCCATCTATAACAACCAACGGATCTTTACTTCCTAAAGAGTTTGTACCACGAATACGGATTGTTGTACCACCGCCACCAGGCTCATCTGAATTTTGGAATCCGATCACACCAGGCATACGACCAACCATACCATTCGTTAAGTTTGTTGTTGGAGAAGCTTTTAATTCTTCACCCTTCAAGCTGGCGACAGAACCAGTAACCGTTACTTTCTTCTGAACACCGTAACCTACAACCACAACTTCTTCCAGTTTTTCAGAATCTTCAATTAAAGTGACACTAAATTTAGCCTTACTGCCAACAGGCATCTCTACAGATTTATATCCAATATAAGAGAACTGTAGAATAGCATTAGAAGGGACATCAGGAATTGTAAATTTTCCATCCAAATCAGTAATGGACCCCATTGTGGTTCCTTTTACAATTACATTAGCACCAATGATAGGAGTTCCCGATTTATCAAGAACTGTACCAGTCACTGTTTTACTCTGCTGTGTAATGGCAACCAAAGAACTTTCTGAATTCAAATTCTCGGCATTCACACATAGAACGGATAGAGCCGGAAGCATTAAGCATAAAGTAGAAATCCTCGCTATCCTTCCTGAATTAAAAAAAGGCTGACACTTGTTTTTCATACCAACTCATTTATTAGAATAAGGAAATAATTATTACAAGTAAAGATGAAGATGTTTTTTCATAATAGTATTTAATTGTAATAAAGAATATACGATCTTCAAACTTTTAGTGAACGAACACTAATTT
>JAHHQS010000129.1 GCA_020026285.1 Parabacteroides sp.
ATGCACAACTTTTTACACATAAATATTTATCAAATTAATTCCGCCAACGGGTTTTAAATATCTCTTTCGTATGTTAATATAGCTGGGACAAATAAATTGTCTTCCACATCAGAGTGTGTTGTAAGATCTTCTTCTGTTGCAAATAGATCAAATAGAATACTGTTTAATAGATATCCTCCTTCTGCAGGATAATATTTAATCAGAATATTTTTCAAATCAGAAAGTTTCTGATCTATCTGTTCATGTCGTTTACTAAAGATTGAAATGTTATAATCTGAGTTCGTTTTACCTTCAAATAAACCTTTTACATATGGGAAAACGATACTTTCTTCGTACATCATATGCTTGTCTACTTCCTTGGCATATTCGTCAAAGAATTTACAGATAGCAATAGCGGCATCTTTTGGACAAGATTGAATAGCCTCTTTTAAATTTTCCCTCATTTGAGGTAATTTAAAGTCCAAAAAGTAATTATGTGAATTATGTAAATAGAGAATCAATGTCGGAATTGATAGTTTACGACAAGTTTCTTCGGTAACGATTTGTTCTTCACCTGTTAAAAAATTTACAACCGTCAGAAAGGTGAAGGAATCAACTTTGTTCTGGCGGCAGACTTCTCCGATACTTTTTTCTCCGAAACCCAATGGTATTCCAAAGCGACTCATCACTAGAACCATCGGATAATTCTCGCAAATCAAGTCGCTCATCTTGTCAGTTTCTTTATAAATACCTTTCTTGTACATATTTTAATTCGCTGTTGTAAAATTAATGAGTTCTCAAAGATACATTTTTTTGTGTCAACTTTTATTTATTAAAAGTTAAACGACTTGAATTGTTAGGGATTAGATGCTAAAAACTATAAAACAGAATAGTTCTTGTCTGAATCTGAAGTAATAGCTATGCATTCCATCTCGATTAACCATTCAGGTCGACAGACTGGAGCATGAACTATAAGGTGTGGAAAATTCAGATTGGCTTTTGTCAATGTCTCTTTTACAGCTTGATAATCTGCTATATCCCGTAAGTATATGACTGATTGGGCTATATCTGAAAAAGAAGCTTTGGCTTCAGCAAGTAATACTTTTACATTTTCCAGCATTCTGTTTGTTTGCAGAATAATATCTTTTTCATGAACAACGTTTCCTTTATTGTCAATACTAGCCGTACCTGAAAGGAAAATGTGTTTTCGGTCTCCATAAGTAACAGTTGTTCCTCTTTCAAATGTTACTCCATATTCATAGGTCGGATTTAAATGAGTAGGAGCATATAAGAATTTTATCTGTTCCGGCTTCAATCCTTTTACAGCATAGGTATCCATTGAAACTAAATTGGATGAATTTGCAACTCTGCCTTCAATGCCTGTACTGGATATGTAATGAGTCTTGCTTGTTAAATCTTGAGTAAAGAAAATTTCTTTTCTGGCTTTAACTACACCCTCATAATTTCGATCTATATTCTGAACAAAGAACCAGGTTCTGATACAATCATTTTTAAGTTTACAATTATTTTCAGTTAACTGAATAATGTAATCTTCTAATAATAATCGGGTCTGATATTCGGAATTTGCAGCGTTTTTTGTAACGCCCCCTGTAAATAAATGAGTATATGCATTATGAGAAAATGCATATACTCCATTAAAGTTCATATCCGCAGCAACATCACACATAAACCATGTCCACAATGCTATTTTACTTCCATTTAAAGGAGCTTGTTGAACAACAGAAAGAGCAGAATAGGAATTATCACATTCCCAAGCTGTAACTAAATCTGCCTGATTGCTGGCATCGCTTAAAAAATATCTTTTTAAAACCGGCACTGCATTTTTTGATAATGCTGTTTGACAGATTTTTGAGTATGCTTCTCTGATTTCATTGAACTGTTCCAGAAAAGTTAAAGTAGGATCAGTTATAGAAACTAATAAATGATATTCACCAATACCTTTCTCAGTTAGAAATTCAGAGATTTCTACATTTACCTTTTCTGAAACATTTAATACCTTATGTGTAATTTTGTTGCCTTTTGAATACATTATTTATTTTTCTTTAGCACCGTTGTTAATCCAATCTCTGATCAATGATATATTTGCATATGAATTGATTAGAATGTTTGAATGAGGATATCTTAATCTTTCACCATACTTAGTACCTAAAATCAGGTATAAAGTACTAACATCGGCATTACCTGGTGTTATGACTGTTGTGTCCTGACCGGCTACATTTGATTTCTTATTTATCAAGCAATCATAGCTATGACCCTTTAACAAATTGACACCTCCAGCAAAAGAACCTGTTTCTCCATGACATTTAGTACATCCATACTCTTCGTCACTAAAAACTTCAGCTTGTACAACATCGAACATATTCACATCTTTCTGGATTCCTTCCATGCGGATTGTATCTTTTTCGTTAGGATCACACTTTATTTCTGCATATGAGTGAACCAGTTCTCTTTGTCTGTTGACAACACAAAGATGAAGAGTTGTTACATCCTGAGGAATACCAGACATGATTAATTCTACTTCTCCTTTATCTTCTTTAGGAAAAGGAACAGGTTTTGTTATTATTGCATAATCCTCGTTTTTGTCAAAACCTGCTAACACAAGACTGTAACCTTTAGCCCAAGAATCCATTCCACTGATAGTTGCAGTTAACTTCATAACTTTTCCAGATGTGTCAGGAAGATAATCTTCTTCGTAGATTCTACCATCGTCACAAGAAAGAAAAGCCAGCGTAAAGAATGAAAGTAATATTACAATGAAATATTTTAATTTAATAATCATATACACTTACCTTTCTTTAATTCTTTTAGAATGAATATTGAAGCTGTAAATTAACAGAGTGAGTTGCCAATCCTAGGTTGTCGTCATCACGATCTCTCTGAGTGTCATGTCCAGAACGACCGATGAACTGATACATTGCCTGGAATTTCAAATTACAACCTTTGAAGAAATAGTTAACACCAACAGCTGGCATATTCAAAAATCCATTTGTATCTAAACCATTACGATTGTAGAAGTCGTAACGTGCTGTAGCTTGTACGCGAGGAGCAACGAAGTAACCACCTTGTACATAACCACCAAGATAATCATAGCTTTTATCGATTTTCTGACGTTCTGTGAAACCAATATGCATATAATACATTTCAGCTGCAAGATAAAGTTTGTTTTTCATCATTGCGAATTCCAAACCAGCACGGAAGTCGTTTGTACTTTCGTTTTCACTTTCTACGTTCATAGAAGTAGAAGCTCCAAATAACATTTTATCTTCGTGTAAAAGATTTGGTGAACCTTGTGTAGCAGGCATTACTCCTTTTGGCATAAATGTTATACGGCCACTATAAAGTAATGATGGAATATGCCAGTCGTCACTAAATGTTTTATCAGCTGTATTTACATTAATTCCTGTACCATTGAATAAACCAACCTGATATCCAAATTTATCAGCAACCAATCCGTGTAATTCAACACCAAGATCGAAACCTGTTGCGATATGAGGAGAAACTGCATTCAAAGAATGAGGTAAAATAACAGGAGCTGTTAATGAAACAGGAAGCATAGGCATCAATGTTTCACCGATAGTTGTAAGATATGCATGTGTAAACGGAGTTTTGAATTTACCAACACGTAAAGCTAGTTGCTTTTTGAAAGCAACATCAAACCATGCTTGTTGAAGAATGGCACCACCTTTTGCAGCAGCATTGATTGATAAGTTAAAAGAAACTTTTTCAAAAGCTTTTCCTGTAAATCCTAAAATAGCATTAGGAACGGCAAATCCTGAATTGTGTACATTATCCTGATTGTAGGCAGGATCCAAACCTTCGTCATCATACCAGTTGAAATTTCCACATGTTTGTACTAACATATACGGTTTGAACACAAAGTCTCCCTTTTTAGATTTAATAGAAAAACCTTCTCTTCCTGCTAATGAAACAACTCCATTATCTGTATCTTCGTCGTATTGTGCCATTGCAGTAAAAGGCATCAATGCTGATAAAATCAATAAAAATAAATTTTTTTTCATACTATTATTTGTTTATAGTGAATTGATGAATGCTACTAAAGCGTCACGATCTTCTTTAGGCATGTTTTTGAATAAATTTTTAGATGCTTCTCCTTCACCGCCATGCCACATAATTGCTTCAACTAGATTACGTGCACGTCCATCATGAAGAAAATAAGTATGACCGTTTACAATTTCTTGTAATCCGATACCCCACAAAGGAGTTGTTCTCCATTCATTTCCTTGAGCAAGACCACTCTTATAATCGTCATTAAGTCCGACTCCCATTATTTCTGAACCCATGTCATGTAATAGGTAATCTGAATATGGATGAATGGTTTGTCCTCCTAACCAAGGAAGTCTTGTACCGTTTAATAACACAGCTCCTTCTGGTCTAGTATGTAATGTAGAAACGTGACATAAGTGACATTTTGCTTCGTAGAACATCTTTTCTCCTCGGATTACCTGAGGATCATCTACGTCACGACGAGCAGGAACACCTAATGAATGTAGATATAAGTCCACATCTTCCATTTCTTCTGCTGAGACATCAAGCTGATCGTAAGTTAGTCCCATCATACTACCCTGATTAATCTGTATTTGACCTTCACAGATCTCTTCTGGATAACGGCTGTTAGTAACACCCATATCACTAGAAAATCCCATTTCTACAGTTAAGTCTGCGTGTTGTGCCTTATTTCCTGAAACACCAAGGCATAAAACACCTCTTTCCATAATATAGTTGCATCGTCCACTAATACCATATTCTGGATAATTACTTTTTGCTGCTAAAGCTTCAATTTCTGTTTGATCTAAAGACATCATTTGTCCCATACCCACATGACGAAGTGGAATTCGTGGAGAGACAATAGCTTCATCTGGAGCGATATCATTGGTATACCATTCTTCAACAGAATAAGTTGGTTTAGCTAATTCATAAGTTTCACCATCAGGAAAGCTAAATGTTTGATAGTCATAGTGAACTTTTAATTTTCCTTCAGGTTTGACACCATAGATCGCCTGGTCATGTAGTACACGTCCATAATCTTTGAAATAGGCTCCACTTTTACGTGTTACATAGATAAGCATAGATGAAAAACCATAACTACCAGAACCTCCTTCAGTCCATAATGTAGGTTTGGTTCTACCTGCGTTTCGATGGCAGCTACCGCAAGAATAACCAGCATTAACCGGTCCTAAACCACCTGTAGATGTATTATCAGCTGTACGGACATCATCATATAATCCGTCACCCTGGCTGAAACGAAAATCATAATGTCCAGAAATCCATCCTGATTCTAAATCATAGGCCTTTGATGACCTCATAAAATTTGTAGAAATACCAGCTGAAAGCGCATACCCTTGAGGTATTTCTATGTCTGTAACATCTATTCCTTCATCTTTATCACATGAAGAACATAGAGATAAAACTGATACTATTAGTAAAGAATTACGTATGTATTTATACATAAATAAGTATTTTAGATAAAATCAAATGATAGATTTATATAAATTAAAGCATACAAACACATTCGTTTTGTATGCTTTAATAGTATTATAGTTTGAAAATAAATAAACTAATTATTTATTTACTTTACGAGCTTGACCGTCCTTGAATAATAAGAATTCCAATGTATGGTAACCACGAACGCTTTGTTTGTTAGCGATTTCTTCATTTTCTTCGCTATAGTCACCTTCCCAATCAAGATTGTCAAATTCACCTGAGTTCAAGATGTTAACAATAGCAGCTTGGTCAAGAGGCCAGCTATCCATGTTAGGGTCAAGACCGAAATCAGCAACTGGACCAAACAAGAATGCTTCACTTTCTTCCCATGGTTCACGAGCTACAATCCATGAATCACAAGCAGCTTTGAATGCTTCGTTAGTTGGGTTTGCAGCCAATTTATCGATAACATCACACAAAGAGTTGTTTTTGTTCTTTAAATCTGTATAAGTAGGAAGAACGACTTCATCAACGTACTGTTTTACTATTGGTTCAAGAGCTGCATCATCTTTGCTGTAGTTATCTCTCATGAAACCTTTTAAGTTTTTAGAACCTGTTTTGATCAATTCATCCAATGCGTCACAAGCATCCATAGCTGCTTTTGTTTCAGCACTACCGATATGATTACGGAATGGAGTAGGGATACTCATAATTGCGTTGTAAGCATTCTTGATAGCTTCATCAACTTGTTTGTGGAATTCAGGATCTTTAGCATTAACTAAAGCAGCCATTGAATTTGCATTGTATTCAACTTTATCAATACCTGTTGTTTGGTTTCTCTGTCCGTAATAAGCATTCTGGATAGAAACGATATTGTTTGAATAGTCTTCTTTTGAATGCCAGCTGTACCATGATTCAACAGCATATAAAGCAGCTGTTTTGTCACCACTCTGATACAATTTGTATGGATCACCTAATTTAGCGCCACCAACTTCTGCAGCGATATCACTACAACCATCAAGAATCTGTTCTACACAACCAAGATAAGACTGGAAACCTGTTGCAGCAGCGTGAGTTTTGAATTCTTCTGCATAGTGGCCTGTCCATTCATCGTATAATTTCTGAGAGTCACCCTTCAATAAACGAGCAACAACTTTAGAATAATTATGCCAGCTTTTAGCATTTTTACTAGTGTATTCGATGTTTGCTGGATCTACATTTTCTTCAGGATTTGGTAGATCGTCGTCGTCACTACAAGATGTAGTTGTAAATGTCAAAGCCAATGATAAGGCTGCTAGATAAAAGAAATTTTTCTTCATGATCTAATTTGTTTGTAATAAATTATAATTAAAAATTTTATTTCTTGATAAACCATCCAACATAAGCTATACCGATAGAGAATTCATTTTCACTATTATATTTACTTGTGCCGAATACTTTGTGAGTTCCAATCTGACGAGTTGTATAGTCAGCTTTTACGACTAAATTAGGTAGTGCAAACCAGTTAAGACCTGCTGTCCACATACTAACTTGACAACGTTTATCCATAACCAATCCTTTTTCTCCCTCTTCCTGAGGATTGTAATATTCGTATCTTACGAATGGATAGATAACTGGACATTTATCATTTTTAATAACAGAACTGATATTAAAACCAACTTCACCACCGTAGCTGACTGCTCTTTTTGCAATAGGAGTTAATTTTGAATATGGAGATGCATTTGATTGTTTTTTATTGGCATCTGTTACGCCACTGGAATTACCCATGTTTCCCATAATCAAATTACCTCGTACAGTAACAAATTTGTTTTTATATTGCAAGTCTGCAGAGTAAATTCTTACAGGAACAGAACCTATATCAGAATAAGTCTGAT
This sequence comes from Parabacteroides sp., assembly GCA_020026285.1. The sequence goes on from JAHHQS010000129.1 coordinate 7,317, forward strand.
GTTTGTCTGAATTAGCACCGGCATTTTTACAATAATAAAAAGAAGAACCGACTCTTAATCCAGGCACGCCCTTATAATCCAAACGTGCTACATAACCAGGTGATGTGAAATTATCAGTTTCAAAGAAACCTTGTTTCCCTTTACGTACCCAGTTGTTACGGTCAAAACCGTTGGCATTCAAACCTGCCACAACTAAGAACTGGTAATCGAATGTAGTGTATTTCTTACCAAAGCTACCATAAAGTTTAATACCTGTTTCATGCCATGTACATGGAATGATTGTAGTTTCACCTTCTGGACGAACACTTCCAAAGAAATTAATAGGTTCGTGATGGGCATTTGTTAATCCGAAAGGAACAATCAAGTGACCAGCACTAACATTAAATGATCTATGTATTAAACGAGTGATATGAAATTGTTCAATAGCAACTTCACCTCCTTTTTCTACTTCTGTTTCGTATTCTCCGTTTTCTGAGTTTTCAATTTCGACGGCAGAACCTGTACCTCCAGATTCAAATTCTATTTCAGCTCCTAAAATCCAGTTAGGATTAAACTTGTAATCTAATGCAAGTACAAAACGAGGTATTGAAATAGTGTTACGATGTCTTTTTGTATTACCGTTTAATGCACCGTAGTAACGGTTTGTTCCATAGTCTTTAAAACTAGCAACAGCTTCACCATAACCTCCAAAACGAAATTTCTTATAAGATTCAACTTCTTGTTGCTCTGAATTTTCGTTTGATTCCGAACGAACCTCTTGCGCCATAGTTGTAGCTATTGTACAAAGGGAAAGAGATAGTAATTTAAAGAGTATTTTCATTATTTTTCAAATATTTTATGCAAAAATATGTTGTGTAACATAGTTCGTCAATACCATTATGTAGGTATATGTAATAAAAGCATACCTATATCTAGGTATTTATGGCTGTGATACCTATACTTTGGTACGTTTTTTTTGTGTTTACTCATATATAGGTATTGCGGAGATGGAGTTTCACCGGTACCTTTGCAAATGAAAAATGTGAACTATTAGTATAATCGCTAATTCCAAAACTTTACGAGAAGATTTATGTAAGCATATAAAGGTGTTTTTATTGGAATGTTATTATTGGTTATTTTCAATAGAGTTAGGACTTCATTGTGAAATGAGGTCCTTTCTTTTTATATCTCCCTTATTTTGGAGATTAATATAAGTATTATTAGTCATAAATTGTTATGTTTTTCCTTAAAAATATTCTTTAGAGAAAATAGTTAAAGAAAGTTTTGGTCATATCTGATTTAATTGCGAATATTGCATCTTCAAAAAAATCAGCAAATTGTTTTATATTATACAAACCTGCTAGCTTTAACTGGGGGGATTCTTTACATATTATTATATTAGGCAGTTTTTTGTGCTGAATTTCATTGATAATTATTGGATGTTATGAAAGATATATGTTGCATTGGTCATATTACGTTGGATAAAATTGTTACTCCCAAATGCACAACTTATATGCCGGGAGGTTGTTCTTACTATTTTTCCCATGCATTGAGTCATTTGGATGATACGAAACATTTCAAATTGGTGACCGCAGTTGCTGAATCAGAAATGCAGGCTGTTGAAGATATTCGAGCAAAAGGAATTGATGTAAAAGTTCTGCCAAGTAAAAATTCTGTGTATTTCGAGAATATTTATGGGGAAAATCAGAATAACCGTAAGCAGAGAGTGCTTGCTAAGGCTGATCCATTTACTATAGAAGGATTGAAGGATGTAGATGCCAATATATATTATGTAGGTAGTCTGCTTTCGGATGATGTATCTTTGGATCTGATCAAGTATCTCTCTTCAAAAGGAACTTTGGCTGTAGAAGCACAGGGATATCTAAGAGAGGTGAGAGGAGAAAAGGTTTATCCTGTTGATTGGACTGAGAAAAGAGAGGCTCTTAAATATGTAGATATTCTAAAGGTAAATGAAGAGGAAATGGAAGTGCTGACAGGTTGCAAAGAACCGCGCGAAGCTGCTCTTATTCTGGCAGACTGGGGTGTTAAGGAAGTACTTATTACTTTAGGTAGTCTGGGCTCTTTGATTTATGCAGAAGGAGTATTTTATCCTATTCCTGCGTATCCACCAAAAGAATTGGTTGATGCAACCGGATGTGGTGATACTTATGCAACCGGTTATTTATATATGCGAAACAAAGGAGCTTCGTACACAGAAGCCGGATGTTTTGCTGCTGCTATGTCTACATTGAAGCTTGAACATTCAGGACCTTTCAATCAGACGGAAAAAGATATATTGGATATTATCGAGAAATATAGTTCGGAAAAAAGTAAGTAAGGCAGATACTGTTTTACTGATTGTTTATTTATAATGAAGTTACCCGTAAGAGTCAGATATTCTTACGGGTATTTTTATCTCTTTAGCTGATTATGGTTTGTATGTAGTTTTTGTATGGATTTCCCATATCGGGAGAAGGAAATTAAAAAAAATTACAGCTTTTTTGCCTTGCGTTTATAAGGATTATAAAGGCACTTTGGATTCTTTTGAAAAAGAATGATAAATTCAAATCTTTATAAAATACGATGCAGAGAAGAAAATAATACATTACTGTTTACTTTCAAACCTCTTTTTGTGGATACATAATATTACTTTTTGTCTCATCTAAAAAATCATCGGATAGAAAAGAGGGTGTATCAATTTTAGTTGATACACCCTCTTTGTTTGTCTTCAATATATAAAATGAATCAGGCACGTTTCATTCGCCATGCATATAGCATTACGATAAAATAACCAAATAAAGGAACAATGAATGATAATGACATGGTTGTATGATCGGCAACGTATCCCATTAATAATGGACCAACAACACCTCCTACAGGAGTCATCATCAGATAGGATGATGCTCGTTTGGTATAATTCCCCAAACCCTTCAATGCTATAGAGAAGATAGTCGGGAACATAATAGCTTCGAATACATAAATCAGAATCAATCCAATTTTTGATATAAGACCGATATTGGCAACAACTAATCCACATGTAATAACAGTTCCGACACCACAGAAAAGAAGGGCTTTTTCTGCACTGACGGATCTCATTACCCAACTTCCCGTGAAACGTCCTATCATAAATAAACCTAATCCTGCAAATGATAAAACAATAGATGCGTCGTGAGCATTAAGCCATCCATCTTCAACGGCATAGTTGATAAAAAAACTATTGATAGATATTTCTGCAATTTCATAACAGAACAAGGCAAAGATTCCAAAAATGAATAATGGATGTGAAGACCACAGGTTCTTGGATGTTGTAACATCAGAAGTCGTTTTATTGTCATCGTGTACAATTTCAGGAAGTTCTACTTTGGTAAAGATCGCAGCTACAATTAAAACAACGACACCCATCAGTACGTATGGTTGAGCAATATTACCGACGGCTTCTCCATTTTCCGAAAATAGAAGCCATCCTCCTAATAACGGACCACAGATACAACCTAAACCATTGAATGATTGTGCTAAGTTTAATCGGCTTGCAGCAGTTTCCCGGTCTCCAAGTTCAGTCATATAAGGATTTGCAGCAGTTTCCAAGAAGACAAGTCCACAGGCAATCACAAATAGAGAGAATAAAAAGAAATTGAAGGATAAAAAGTATTGTCCGGGAATAAACATTAGCGAACCGATACCATAAAGTAGTAATCCTAGAACTACACCTCTTCGATAGCCATGGCGAGTGATAAACAGTCCGGCAGGGATAGCCATCAGAAAATAACCCAGATAAAACATAACCTGAATCATAGCTGAGTGTGTTCGTGTAATTTCCAATTCTTCCTGGAAGTGTTTGTTCAGCACATCCAGAATGGCATGAGCAAATCCCCATAAGAAAAACAGGGAAGTAACTAAAATAAAAGGAAGTAGATATTCCTTTTTTACCAATGCATGTTTAACTTCTTGATTATTCATGATAAAAATATTTGTTATTCAAGTAAAAATGGCAATTGTGCCATATCTGTAATGATG